>JBLMYE010000029.1:0-6459 GCA_050258115.1 Deltaproteobacteria bacterium
CGATTTTCTCGCCAAAGCCTGGGAAGGGCGCGCGCCGGATCTTCCGATCTCTTCTCCGCGTGAAGCATTGATCCTGGCGTCGATCGTCGAGAAGGAGACGGGACAGGCGGACGAGCGGCACAGGGTTGCGGCGGTGTTCTCCAATCGGCTGAAGAAGAAAATGCGCCTGCAATCCGATCCGACGATCATCTACGGCGTCGCGGGTGGGCGCGGCTCGCTCGGGCGTCCGATCTCGCGCACGGACATCGACACGAAGACCGAATACAACACCTACCGCATCAATGGTCTGCCGCCGGGGCCGATCTGCAACCCGGGACGGGAGACGATCGAGGCGACGCTAAATCCTGCCAAGACGAACGATCTTTATTTCGTAGCGGACGGCACGGGCGGGCACACGTTCTCCGAAACGCTGGCGGCCCATAACGCGGCCGTGCAGAACTGGCGCAAGATCGAAAAGTCGCAGGCCCAAGAGGGGCGTGGATCGGCCGGTCCGGGGCTCGCCGAAAGCGACGGGGACGGCGCGACCGGAGACGCCGAAGAGGCGGCTGCGGTTGCAGGCGGGACCGCTGCGGCGGCGTCAGTTGCGTCTCCTTCGGGCAAGACGAGCACGGTGCCGCTTCCCGTGCGCAAGCCGAAGGCCGGCCAGAACTAGGCTCCTTCTTCCGCTGACGCGTGCGGGCTCCCTTGGCGGATTTGAACGGCGCGGGTAAACCGGTGCGGCGGGACCCGCCGCTGCTTTCAGGTCAATCAGGTTTCCATGACGCTCAACAGCATGACCGGTTTTGGCCGCGCCGACGGCTCGGTGAAAGGCGTGCGCTGGTATTGGGAGGCGAAGAGCGTTAACGGCCGCGGGCTCGACATCCGGGTCCGGCTTCCGCAAGGCCACGATCAGCTCGAACCTAAAGTGCGAGAGGCCGTGGCGAAGCGCTTCGTTCGTGGCAGCCTCACACTCAGTCTCAATGCGCAGCGCGACGTGGCTGCGGTCGATATCAAGGTCAACGAGGCCGCGCTTGCTCAGATCATCAGCGCGGTTGAGCAGGTACGGCGGCTGACCGGCGCGGCGGCTCCCAGTGCGGAGGGGCTGCTGGCGCTGCGCGGCGTGCTCGACGTGTCGGAAGCAGACGGCGCGCTCGACGAAGAGGTCGCGGCCGCGATGCTGGCGTCGCTCGAGGATGCCCTTCAAACTCTGGCGGAGGCGCGCGCGGCGGAAGGCCGGCGCCTGACGGGCGTGCTGGAGGCTCTCGTCGGCGAGATCGAGAAACTGACCCGGCAGGTGCAGGTCTCGCCATCGCGCCAGCCGGAAGCCATCAGGGTCCGGCTGCGGGAACAGATTGCACGGCTGACGGATGCAGCTCCTGCACTCGATCCGGCGCGGTTGCATCAGGAGGCGATCCTGATCGCGACACGCAGCGATGTGGAAGAGGAAGTGCAGCGGTTGACGGCCCACGTCGCTTCGGCGCGCGCGCTTCTGGTGGACCGGCAGCCGGCGGGACGTAAACTCGATTTTCTTGCGCAGGAGTTCAATCGCGAGGCCAATACGCTGACATCGAAAGCCATCGACATGGAAATCACGCGGGCGGGGCTCGCCCTCAAGACGGTGATCGATCAACTTCGCGAACAGGTTCAGAACATTGAGTAGCGCCGCGACATCCGCCGATCCCCGCATCGCACGCCGCGGTGTGCTGCTTGTGCTCTCGTCTCCCTCGGGTGCCGGCAAGACCACGCTGTCGCGCGCGCTGCTCGACGGCGACGACGGCATCCGTCTGTCGATCTCCGTGACCACCCGGAAGCCGCGCCCCGGCGAGATTGACGGGAAGGACTATATCTTCGTCTCCGGCGAGGACTTCGAGCGCATGCGCGCCGCCGGCGATTTGCTGGAATGGGCTCAGGTGTTCGGCAATGCCTATGGTACGCCGCGCGCGCCCGTCGAAGAGGCCATAGCCCGCGGCGAGGATGTGCTCTTCGACATCGACTGGCAGGGCGCCCAACAGTTGGCAGAGAAAATGGCCGGCGATCTCGTGCGCGTCTTCATCCTTCCGCCGTCGGGGAGCGTGCTCGAAAGCCGGCTCAGGGGGCGTGCGCAGGATCCTCCGGAGGTGGTTGCCAAGCGCATGGCGGAAGCCTCCGCCGAGATCAGCCATTGGGCCGAGTACGATTACGTGATCGTCAATGCGGATCTGGATACGAGCATCGCGGGGCTGAAGTCCATTCTTGCGGCCGAGCGGCTGAAAAGGGAACGCCAGCTTGGGCTTTCGCTGTTCGTGCGGGATCTTCAATCGGGGCTCTAAGGACGCCGTTCGAAGATGAGCGCCAGGCGGGCGAACTCTTCGATGGTCAGCTGTTCGGCGCGCCTGTCGCCGGCTATACCGGCTTCGCGCAACAGCAACTCGGGGAGGGGCGTGAGCGACTTCAGCGATTGGCGCAGCATCTTGCGCCGCTGGCCGAAGGCGGCTTGCGTCACCCGGCCGAGCATTTTCACGCTGCACGGCGGGTCTGGATTTTCCTTCGGTTCGAAGACCACCACGGCGGACGACACCTTCGGTGGCGGTGTGAAGGCGGCAGGAGGAAGCGTAATGGCGATGCGCGGTTTCGAGCGCCATTGGGTAATGACCGCGAGGCGGCCGTAGGCCTTCGAGCCGGGCTCGGCAACGATGCGCTCGGCGACCTCCTTCTGGAACATCAGGACCATGCGATGCCACCACGGCGGCCAGGGCTCGGTCTCGAGCCAGCCGATGAGCAAAAGCGTGGCGATGTTGTAAGGCAGGTTGGCGGCGACGACGACGTCGCCCGGCGCGTCGCGGACAAGTCCGGCATAGTCGGCCGAGAGGGCGTCCCCCTCATGGACGGAGAGGCGGCCGGGGTAGGCGGCCGAGATCTCGGACAAGGCTGCGAGGCAGCGGGCATCGCGTTCGATGGCGACGATGCGGCCTGCCCCCTCCATCAGAAGCGCGCGCGTGAGGCCTCCGGGACCGGGCCCGACCTCGATCACCGTGGCCGATTGCAGTGGAGGCGCGAGCCGGGCGATGCGCCGCGTCAGGTTCAGATCGAGAATGAAATTCTGGCCGAGGCTCTTTTTCGGAACGAGATCGTGCGCGCGGATTACATCTCGCAACGCCGGCAGGCCGTCGTGCGGCCCTGGCCCCGGCGGGGTCTCGTGGCCGGTGCTCATCCGGTCTGAGCCTGTGACCGGCGCCTTTCCGACAGTTCGGCCGCCATCCGAATGGCCGCAATCATACTTTCGGGAGATGCCACCCCTTTCGCGGCGATGTCGAAGGCCGTGCCGTGATCGGGCGACGTGCGGACGAAGGGCAGACCGAGCGTGACGTTGACGCCGGTATCGAAGGACAGGGTCTTGATCGGGATGAGGGCCTGATCGTGGTACATGCAGACGGCCGCGTCGTAATTCTTGCGGGCCGCCGCGTGGAAGAGCGTATCGGCGGAGTGGGGCCCCGTGACGGTGAGCCCTTCGCGGCGCAGTTCCTCGATGGCCGGCGCGATGAGATCGATGTCTTCGCGGCCGATGGTGCCGCCTTCGCCGGCGTGCGGGTTGAGCCCTGCAACGGCGACGCGCGGTTCGTCGATGCCGAAATCGGACCGCAGGCTGCGCCAGGTGATGGCGATGGTCTCATAGAGCAAGCGCCGCGAGAGGGCGCGCGGGACATCGGACAGGGGGACATGGATCGTCGCCGGGACGACACGCAATAAGGACGATGCCAGCATCATGACGGGGTGATGGCGCTTGCCCGGCACGAGAGAGCCAGCGAGGGCGGCCAGAAATTCCGTATGACCGGGATGAACGAAGCCTGCCGCATACAGCACCGCTTTGGCTATCGGTGCCGTGACGATGCCCGAGGCGTCGCCGGCGACGACCGCGCGAACAGCCTGTTCAATGGCGGAGATCGTGCCCATCGCGTTTTCCGGCAATGGCGTTCCGGCCTTGACCTCGCGGGCTACGGGAATCGGCAGGACAGGCAACTCGGACGTGAACCGCCCCGGCGCATCGGCCGGTGCGCCGACTTCGCGAACAGCGACCGTCACGCCCAGGTGGCGAGCACGTTCGGTCAGAGTCTTGGGGCACCCATAGACGACGAAGGGTGAAAGGCCGCGCTCGACGCGCCGGGAATAGGCTTTCAGAACGATCTCCGGTCCGATCCCGGCAGGGTCACCCATGGTGACGGCGAGGGGGAGCGGGCGATCTGGCGGTGTGGCGGGCATCAGCGGTACTCGATGGACGCGTCCTGGCGCAGGTCCTTCAGGTATTTCCTGGCAAGCACTTCGAACTCCTTCTGGCGTAATTCGGCCTGCACACTCTGACGCCGTTCCTGGTCCGCCGCCACCGATTTGCGGCTGCAGACGGCCCATATTTCGACGCCTTCCGTGCCGACCGTGGGGGGAAGGAGTTCTCCGTCCTTGGCGGCGAGCAACAGGGAGCGGGTCGGTTCGGGGATGGCGGAGGGGAGGCGGCTGCCCAGATTATCGAAACGGCCGCCGGCGACCGTCGTTGCATGGCTCGCCATCTGAGCGCAGCCGCCGCCACGCTGCGCCAGACCCTCGCCTTCCGCCATGCGCTTGGCGATGATTTTCTGATCGACGCCCGACGGTATGGGAAGAACGATGCGCTGGACCTGCAACTCTACTCCGTCACCGCTCGTTCCCGGCGAGTTGGCGACGATGCGGTCCACATCGCGATCGTTGACGGCGATCTGTGCGCCAAATTTACGCCGGATCACTTCCTGCCACGACATGTTGGCCTTGAAGCGCTGACGCATGACGCTCGCGTCTGCGCCCATCTTTTTAAGGTGCGCCTGAAACTCCGCCGGGGTCATTTTGTTCTTCTCGGCGATCGAATCCATGATCTTGTCGACCTCTTCGTCGCTTGCGACGACGTTGAGTTTCTTGGCTTCCTGCAATTTCAGGCGCTCGTCGATCAGTTCTTCGAGCGCTTCCTTGCGCAGACCCGGCATCACGCTCTGGCGTGCGCTCTCTACGGCTTCCTGCTGGAGCGACTTGGCGAATTCCGCCTTGCGCTTTTCGAAAATGGCGACGATTTCATCGCGCGATTTGCCTTGGTTCTCCTTGATCGTCTTCTCGAGGATCGCCTTCAGCCGGTCGTTGGTGGATTTGGCCTGAATGAGCGATTTGAAATTGGCCTGAGCCCGCGCGCCGATATTGGAATTGCCCATGCCCATCAGGCGCTGGCGCTGCTGGATCTCGTAGCCCGTGATGGGGTCGTCATTGACGAGAACTGCAATCGACTGGCCGCTGCTGCCGGCGCGCGCGCCGCTGCCTTGACCACCAGGCTTGATCGTATCGGATTTGCCGCCGCTTCCTGACTTCGGGGCTTGGCCTTTCGGTTGACCCGGCGGTGTTCCGGGCGGGGGGGCCTGATCATTGGGGACGACGACTTCGGGCAGGCGTGAGGTGCCCGGCGGCGACGTTACGGTAACGCCCTGCTGTGCGAGTCCCACGTCTGGCAACGACAGGAGACCCAGCGCGCCGGCAAGGATGCCATTTCTAATGAGAGTGAAGCGCAGATGGAGGCGCATGCGTGGGTCACGATCTCCAGTGATGACGGCCGGAACCCGCCCGAGCGGCTCCGGCCGGGCGGCGCTCGCGGCATGAGGCGCTCGTTCGAACCCGCGGGGAAACGGCCACGAAGCACCGCAAGCCCCCCGAGTCGGTCGCCTGAGTTTACCCAGCGCCTCAACCCGAGAATATCCTCTTATCCACCGCAACCGTGGCCACGGCGTGGCGGCGCGTCCATAGCAATTTTTAAGGGGTGGTACCGAGGCCCGGCATACCCGGCATCTGATCGGTGGCCATGTTCTGGGTAATGTTCGTGCTGTAGTTGAAGCCGCCGAGATACTTGTATTCCACACGGAACATGAGCGTCTGGTCCGGCTCGATCGCCTGTGCAGGGTCGGAGAAACTGTACTCGTTGTACGTCACGCTCATCATGAAGCAGTCGTCCTGGTAGCGGAGCGACGTAGTGTTCGTGAGGAACCGGTCGTCGTCGATGTCGTACCGCAGACCGCCGAGGATCGACCAGCGGTCCGTCAGGCGCAGGCCGAAGAGGCCGTTCATTTCCTGCTGGCTGCCCTCGCCGAGTTCTGGATCGCTGAAGATGTAGCTGTAAGCGCCGGCGAGC
This sequence comes from Deltaproteobacteria bacterium, assembly GCA_050258115.1. GTDB lineage: Bacteria > Pseudomonadota > Alphaproteobacteria > Rhizobiales > Hyphomicrobiaceae > JAGVSR01. The sequence goes on from JBLMYE010000029.1 coordinate 6,149, forward strand.
ATGAGTGGGCCATAATTGACCGCCACGGCCGCGTCTTCACGTTTTAGTTCGAGGTTCTCGTCGTCGAAGCGCGATTGTGAGATCACACGGAAGTAGTCGCTCGGGGCGAGGTAGGCGCCGAGCACGTAGTCGGACGAGGCCGTTTCCAGACCGCTGTTGGGCGAGAAGACGGGATTGCAGTTGTCGTCGACGCCCGGTGCCACGACGTTGATTTGGGGACCTCCGGTCGCGGGCGTGCAAGGAATGACAAGGTTCTCATACGGGTTGTCGCCGGAGAGCTGATAGCTCTGGCCGGCGAGAAAGCGCGCGTA
>JBLMYE010000030.1:0-3093 GCA_050258115.1 Deltaproteobacteria bacterium
CGCGGGAGACTGGATTATTCTTCTTTCTCGGTTGTTTGCCTGGGTCGGCCGTCGCAGCCCCTGTCTCGCCCTTCATGGAATAGGTGTGGGACGGATCGGGGAAGCGGCGCGCGCGGACCTCTTCGGAATAGGACCGGATGGCGCCTTCGATGGCCGCGCCGATACGGCCGAATTCCTTCACGAATTTCGGAACCCGCGGGCTCAACCCCAGCATGTCTTCCATGACCAGGATTTGTCCATCGCAGGCGGCAGATGCGCCGATTCCAATGGTGGGGATCGGAACCGACGCCGTTATGCGCTGGGCGAGCGGTTCGGCGATGGCCTCCAGAACGACAGCGAAGGCGCCGGCCTCTGCCACCAGCCGGGCGTCCTCTTCCAGTGCCGCCCACTCCTGCTGCGTCCGCCCCTGGGTTTTCCAGCCTCCGAGCACATTGATCGACTGGGGCGTCAGTCCGATGTGGGCCATGACGGGAATGCCGCGTTCCACGAGGTAGCGGATCGTCTCCGCCATCCGGCGGCCGCCTTCCAGTTTGATGGCCCCGCAATCGGTTTCCTTCATCACACGCGCGGCGTTGCGGAAGGCGATCGAAGCACTCTCCTCGTAGGTGCCGAACGGCATGTCGATGACGACCAGCGCGCGGCGCGCGCCACGCACGACGGCTTTGCCATGCATGATCATGAGTTCGAGCGGGACGGGCACCGTCGTCTCGTAGCCGTGCATGACCATACCGAGGCTGTCGCCCACGAGAAGAAAATCGCAATACTTGTCGGCAATCGCGGCCGTGTGGGCATGATAGGACGTCAGCGCGACAATGGGGCGTTCGCCTTTCAGCGCGGCGATATCCGGCGCCATCAGCCGGGGAGACGGTTTTCGAATGGACATGAGCTGTTGTGATCGCCGGTTCGCTGGCCGGTCCTGGTGCCGGCAGGAGGCCAACCTAGGTCGTCTCACGAGGCAATTCCAGATCGATCCGCGGCTTAGGTGAAACCGTGGTCAGCCGGGGCGACGCGTGGACGGCGCGCCACACGGTCTGGCTGTTTTGGAACAAGCCTTCATCTGGCATTGAAAGAATTGTGACCGCTCTGCTAACCAGAAAGTGACGATCCCGATTTACCAATTAATATGGGTTGGTCGTCTCTCAGGGGTGGGTGGGGTCATGTTGTGTTGCGTTCCCCGTGTCGTTCATGGCGTTTTCGGACGCTGCAAAGGTCTCCGGAGTCCCTCGCTTTTTGCAGCGGCGCTTATTCCGGCTTTTACCTTTACCGCCGCAGAGCCCGTTCAGGCTCAATTCTTTTTCGATTACGGGACTTACAACCGTCCCGCCACCGTCAAAAAACCGAAGGTCAGACGGACCCGACCGATCGAGGCTGAATACGATCACAGCCTGATCGAGCGCGGCAACAAGACGCCGGTTTCGGTCGCCGAGCGCCAGCCGGATGGACCGCTCGTCATCACCGTTTCGCTGCGCCGGCAGCGGGTGAGCGTTTGGGACAAGAGCGGGCTCATGATGGAAGCCCCCATCTCGTCCGGCAAGCTCGGCACGCCCACTCCGACCGGCGTCTACTCGATCCTGCAGAAAAACCGCATCCACTATTCCAACCTCTACGACAGCGCTCCGATGCCCAACATGCAGCGGATCACATGGTCGGGGGTCGCACTGCATGCAGGCGCGCTGCCCGGCTATCCCGCGTCGCACGGCTGCATCCGGCTGCCGCATGGCTTCTCCAGGCGGTTGTTCGATGTAACGCAAATGGGCACGCGCGTGATCGTCTCCTATGATCCCGTTCAGCCCGTGTCGTTCGATCATCCGCAATTGTTCGCCGCCTATCCGGAAGACACCGGGAGCCTGCATGCTCTGGTGCCTGGTGAAACGCGGGTGGCCGATGCATCGGATGCCGCGCAATCCGGTTCGCCCTCGGAAGTCGGCAGCGTGCTGGGCGTCACCACCGCACTGGCCAGCGAGGCGCCGCATCGATTGGAAGCCATCGAGGCATTCCGCGCCGGAAAGCGGGCCGAAAATGAGCGGCTGGCGGCGGACGTCGCAGCCGCGCAAGAGGGCAAAGCAGCGGCCGTGGCGTCGGCGACGGAGATCACGAAACGTCTTGACGCGCGCAAGCTTGCCGTGCGCGACGGCCGCGTGGAAGTCGCGCGGCTGACTGCGGAGGTCCGCAAGGCCGAGAAGGCGGCCCGGGCGGCCAACGACAAGCTCACGGCGTTTTCCAAGTCGCTCGTGCAAAAGACCGCGTTCACTCCGGGGGACGTCACGCAAGCGACGCAGGACGAAGATCGTCTGGAGAAAGCGGCCCTTGATCTTGCCGACGCGGCAGATGCGGCGGCCAAGGGACGGGCGAAAGCTGTCGAGGCTCTGGCAGCCGCCGAAAAGGCGCTTGCTGACGCCGACAAGGAGCGGGTCGAGGCTGCCAATTCCGTCCGGCAGGCGAGTGCCAAGCTGACGGCTGCACTCGAAGCGCAAGAGGCCGCCAAGCGGCGGGACGCCAAGCGCAAGGAGCCGGTGCACGTCTTTATCAGCCGCAAGACCCAGAAGGTCTATGTGCGTCAGGGTTACGAACCGATCCTCGAAGCACCGGTCACCATCGAACGGCCCGACGAGCCGATGGGAACGCATGTGTTCACGGCGCTGGCTGTCGATCCACGGACGTCCAAGGTATCATGGTCGGTCGCTTCGGTGCCGACCGCCAGTGCGCCGAACAAGGCCGGTGCTGGAAAGACGCCGACGCTTGAATCTCTGCGCGCTTCGGCGAGCTTGCGTCAGTCGCAGACACCCGATGCCGCTTTGCAGCGCGTAAGCCTCTCGGACGATGTTCGTCTGCGTATCGAGGATGTGATGAAGCCTGGTTCGTCGCTCATCATTTCCGATAACGGACTGAGCAACGAAACCGGCAAGTACACCGACTTCATAGTTCCTGTCCGCTGATCCGCCGCGTCAGGGGCGTTTAAAAGAAAGGCCGCTCTGAAGCGGCCTTTCTTCATTTGCGGCTACGTTTCTAAGCGGGAAGCAGCGGCTTGCCGATCAGCCATGCATGGCCACCGTGCAGCATGAAAGCGTAGAGGCCGATACCGGCGACGATCAC
>JBLMYE010000031.1:0-2772 GCA_050258115.1 Deltaproteobacteria bacterium
CCCGGCAGATCATCGTGTCGTTCGGCGATCGCAAGCTCTACTGGGTCTATCAGAAGGGTTCTGCGATCTCCTATCCGATTGCCGTACCGCGTGAACAGAGCCGCTGGTCGGGCGTGACGTCGGTCTCCCGGAAGGCGGTCAACCCCGGCTGGACGCCGACGGCGGAGATGCGCCGCGAGAACCCGAAGCTGCCCGCCTACGAGCCCGGCGGCCATCCGCAGAACCCGCTCGGCGTTCGCGCGCTCTATCTCGGTGCCTCCACCTATCGGATCCACGGAACGGATGCCCCGTGGACGATCGGAACCGCAGTCTCCAAGGGCTGCATCCGGATGTATAATGAGGACGTGCTGGATCTCTATCCGCGCGTTCCCGTGGGTACGCGGGTTACCGTCACGTGGAAGCGCTTCACGACGTGAGGCAGGTGCCCTACTCCCACTCGATGGTGCCCGGGGGTTTGGAAGTGACGTCGTAGACGACGCGGTTGATGCCGCGGACTTCGTTGATGATGCGCGTCGCGACGCGGCCCAGAAAACCCATGTCGAACGGGTAGAAGTCGGCCGTCATGCCGTCAACCGACGTCACGGCCCTCAGACCGAGCACATGGTCGTAGGTGCGGCCGTCGCCCATCACGCCGACGGTGCGAACCGGAAGCAGCACGGCGAACGCCTGCCAGATGGCATCGTAGAGCCCCGCCCGGCGGATCTCGTCGAGATAGATGGCGTCTGCCTTGCGCAGAATGTCGAGCTTTTCCGGCGTGATCTCACCAGGGATGCGAATGGCGAGACCGGGGCCGGGGAACGGATGCCGGCCGACAAAGGCGACCGGCAGACCGAGTTCGCGGCCCAGTGCGCGAACCTCGTCCTTGAAGAGTTCGCGCAGCGGCTCGACGAGCTTCATGTTCATGCGCTCGGGCAGCCCACCGACATTGTGGTGCGACTTGATCGTGACGGAAGGACCACCCGTGAACGACACACTTTCGATGACGTCGGGGTAAAGCGTTCCCTGAGCCAGGAACTCTGCGCCGCCGATTTTCTTGGCCTCCTTCTCGAACACGTCGATGAAGAGGCGGCCAATCGTTTTGCGCTTCGTTTCCGGATCGGTGACGCCCTTCAGTTCGCCGAGGAAGAGGTCGGCCGCGTCGACGTGGACGAGCGGGATGTTATAGTGGCCACGGAAGAGATCGACGACCTCACCGGCCTCCGACTGTCGCATCAGGCCGTGATCGACGAATACACAGGTGATTTGGTCGCCGATGGCTTCATGGATGAGCACGGCGGCGACGGCGCTGTCCACTCCGCCGGAGAGCCCGCAGATGACGCGGCCGGACCCGACCTGATTCTTGATCTTCGCGATCATCTCGCGGCGATAGGCGGCCATGGTCCAGTCGGACTTCAGCCCGGCGATCTTGTGCACGAAATTGGAGATCAGCCGCGCGCCATCCGGCGTGTGCACGACTTCAGGATGAAACTGTACGGCATAGAAGCGGCGCTGTTCATCGGCGACGGCCGCGAATGGTGCATTCTCGCTCGTTGCGATGACCGTGAAACCGGCCGGGAGCGTGGTCACCCGGTCGCCGTGGCTCATCCAGACCTGATGCCGCTCGCCCGTCTTCCAGACACCATCGAAGAGAGCCGACGGTTCGCGCACGTCGAGCATGGCGCGGCCGAATTCGCGGTGATGGCCGCTTTCGACCTTGCCGCCCAGCTGTTCGGCCATGGTCTGCTGCCCGTAGCAGATGCCCAGAACGGGAATGCCGCTCTCGAAGACGCCCTGCGGGGCGCGGGGGCTGCCAGGCTCGGTGACGGATGACGGGCCGCCGGAGAGGATGACAGCCCTTGGTGCGAGGCGTGCGAAAGCGTCCGCGGCGTTCTGAAACGGGTGGATTTCGCAATAGACGCCCGACTCGCGGACGCGGCGAGCGATCAGCTGGGTGACCTGGCTGCCGAAATCGATGATGAGAACGGTGTCGGGTGTCATGAGTTCTGGCAGCTCCGGCGGCGTCGGGTGGGGCCTTGGCCCCCATCGGCGGTAGACCACCGGCGCCAGAAGGCGTCAAGGCGGACGGGCGCCGCAATTCTCTCAGATCTCAAGGAAGGCGGCGGCAGCAGGGTCAGCTGTTCAGCCGCCAGACAGCGAAGTTCAATGCTCCGGCGAACGAAACCCAGAAAAAGTAAGGGACGAACAAATAGACCGCGGTCGGGCTGACCGGCCAGGCGAGCAGCATGAAGGTGACGATCGCGATCCACAGAAGAATGAGATCGATCAGCGCCAAACCGATCTCCTGGCGGCCGAACATGATCCACGACCACGCCATGTTGAATGCCAGCCCGATGCCCCAGACGACGAGGGCCGCCCTGATTCCTTCGGCCTGCCAGACTTTCCAGCCGGCAACCGCGATCATCGTGTAGAGGATGGTCCAGGCCACGGGGAAGAGCCAGTTGGGCGGCGTCCACGACGGCTTGGCGAGGCTCGCATACCACGCACCGGGCTGGAACAGCGCCCCGGTGGTCGCGGCGATGAATACGAGCGCCAGAAATGCGCCGAGCGGTAGGTAAGTCGCCATCGATCGAACCTCAGAGCGGATTTCTGCCCTATCCCTTGTCTGCACAATCCCTTGTATACGGACTGATAGCATGTGCGCGAGTCTTGCGCGCGATCATGACGCGCGGGCTTTCGGCAAACCGTTCTGCGACATAAGCCTGTCGAGTGACTCAATGACCTCCCCGACGTGTTCGAAGACCCAGAAATGACCGGCACCGTCCAGGCTGTGCA
>JBLMYE010000032.1:0-4417 GCA_050258115.1 Deltaproteobacteria bacterium
GGGTAAAGGCGTGGCCTCATCGGCGGCGAAGGTTCTCAAGAGCAAGTCGGCGACCAAGGCCGAAAAATCGGTTGCCGCCTCCGCGCTGACACAGAAAGGGTCGACGGAACGGACGAGCGCCAAGGTCGCCTCGTCGGCCGCCAAGATCCTGAAGAGCAAGACGGCCTCGAAAGACGCGAAATCAGCCGCGGCTTCGGCCCTCACCCAGAAGAAGAGGTAAGGACGGTTTTCACACCGGATCTGCCGCATGCAACGTCTTCGGCCCCGGCCGAAGACGTTTTTGTTTCAGGTTATTTGAGAGCCTCGGCAATCAGAGCCTTAGCTGCCGCGCTGTCCCACTCCGCCGGACCCGGCAGCCGTCCGAGTTCTTTTCCGTCCTTGCCGATCAGAATGGTCGTGGGCATTCCGACGGCCCTCAGCCCGTTTCCGGCTTTCATAGTGGAATCGATATAAAGTTTCAGATTTTCCACCTTGATCTCGTCAAAGAACTTCCGCGCCGCGTCGCGTCCGGCGCGATCGAGGCTCAAGGCGACCACCTGGAACTGATCCGACCCCATTTCCTTCTGCAGGCGGTCGAGCGACGGCATCTCGTGGCGGCATGGCAGACACCACGTCGCCCACAGGTTCAAGAGAATTGCTTTGCCCTTGAAATCGGCGAGCGATTTTTTGGCACCCGTCTCGTCTTCGAACGACACGTCCGCAAGTTCGACAGGCGGGTTTTTACGAACAAAAGCGACGAGGTCGGTGCCCGTGCCTGCGGCACGCTCGACTTTTGCGGGCACGGGAGCCGCCGACGCGCCCTTTTCATTGTCAGGTCCGCCCCGCGTGACGTATACCGCCGCAAACCCGAGCGCCGCGGCCGAGAGGGCCACGCCGATCAGCCCCAGGCGCGAGGCAGACGTTCCGGAACCGGTGTTATACGTCATCGATCGACCTTCATTTCCATCGGCTCAGGGAGAGCCCGCAAGTGTCCAGCGAATCCAACAAGATGTGGGGCGGCCGTTTCGCCATGTCTCCGGCCGAGATCATGGAGGAGATAAATGCCTCCATCGCCTTCGACAAGGCACTCGCCCCACAGGACATCCGTGGCTCGAAGGCGCACGCCGCCATGCTGGCCGACGCAGGCATCATAACGAAGGCCGACGCCGAGGCGATCATCGCGGGCCTCGACAAGGTCGCGGCAGAGATCGCAGCCGGCACGTTCGAATTCAAGCGCGCGCTTGAAGATGTGCATATGAACGTCGAGAGCAGGCTCAAGGAAATTGCGGGCGCCGCGGCGGGCCGCCTGCACACGGCCCGGTCGCGCAACGATCAGGTAGCCACTGATTTCCGGCTCTGGGTCCGGGACGAAATCGACGCGTTGGACGCGTCCTTGAAGGCGCTGCAGATTGCGCTGGCGCGCAAGGCGGAGACGCACGCCGCTACCGTCATGCCGGGCTTCACGCACCTCCAACCCGCGCAGCCGGTGACCTTCGGACATCATCTGCTTGCCTATGTCGAAATGTTCGCCCGCGATCGCGGGCGCTTTGCGGATGCCCGGAAACGGTTGAACGAAAGTCCTCTCGGTTCCGCCGCGCTCGCCGGAACTTCGTTTCCCATCGACCGCCACGCGACCGCCGCCGCGCTTGGTTTCGACCGTCCCATGTCGAATTCCCTCGATGGCGTCTCGGATCGTGATTTTGCGCTGGAGACGCTCGCTGCCGCGACGATCACGGCTATCCATCTGTCGCGTCTTTCCGAGGAAATAGTGATCTGGATGACGCCGCAGTTCGGCTTCGTCACGCTCTCCGACAAGTTCACGACCGGCTCGTCCATCATGCCGCAGAAGCGCAATCCCGACGCGGCCGAACTCGCGCGCGCCAAGGTCGGAAGGATCGCCGGGGCCTTCCAGAGCCTCGCGATGGTCATGAAGGGGCTTCCGCTCGCCTATTCCAAGGACATGCAGGAGGACAAGGAAGTCACCTTCGATGCCATCGCCTCCTTGAAACTCGCCATTGCCGCCATGACCGGAATGATCGCCGATCTCGAACCCGTTCCCGAGCGCATGCGGGCTGCGGCCGGCCGCGGCTTCTCGACCGCTACGGACCTTGCCGATTGGCTGGTCCGGGTGCTCGCAATGCCCTTCCGGGATGCTCACCACGTCACCGGCTCCATCGTAAAACTGGCCGAATCCCGGGGATGCGACCTTGAGGCCCTGCCGCTCGATGCCATGCAGACGATCGAACCGCGCATCACGAAGGACGTCTACACCGTTCTTTCCGTTGAGAATTCCGTCGAAAGCCGCACCAGTTATGGGGGAACTGCGCCACAGAACGTCCGCAAAATGGCGCAAGGGTGGTTGGCGTGCTTGGAATTGGGCTCCAAGACCGGCTAGATAGAGCGTCGTTTGCGCTGGTTAGGCCTTCTGATGCTGAAACCCTTCCTCCGGCTTTCATTTATTGTGGCGCTTGCAGCGTCCGCCGGCGGCTGCGGTATCAAAGGCGGGCTCGAGGCACCTCAAGCCAAGGAAACGGCCTCGGCTGAGAGCGGCCAGGGTAAACCGGCAGGCGCGACCCCCAAGCCGCACCAGGGCTTCATCCTCGACGGTTTGATCCGCTAAAGCCGTCGTGCCCGGATCACATCGATGCCGATCATTTTCCCGGACGTATTGGGCGGCAGTCCCTCGACCATACGCCGTTCGGCCGTGACCGCCCACCCGGCGCGCTCCAACTCAACCCAGAAACGTGGCGCATGGATGCGCCCCGGATCTGTCATCAAAACGGCCCCTCCCGGCCGGACCACGGTCTCAAGCACGCCGGCGATGTCGCTGTAGAGTTCGGGCTCGTAGAGGATGTCGGCGGCGATCACGACGTCGAACATGTCATCACCATGCCAATTGCGCCAATCCACCCACCGGACATCGATCCCGCTCATACCGTTCGCGGCCGCATTCCAGCGGCACAGCGCAAGGGCCTCGCAGCTGTAATCCGTCTGTACCACCACAGCGCCGAGCGATGCGGCCACCAGTCCCGCGACCCCTGTCCCAGCGCCCAGCTCCAACACCGAGACGTCTTTCATACTCGCGCCCTCGGCAAGGACGTCCCCGAGCACGATGGCTGATTCCCAGAGAAGAACGCCGAACGGGAACGGCTCGCAATCGCCAGCCGCAGCAAGCAGCCGCTCGTGATCTCGCACGGCCTCGATCCGATAGCTTCGTCCACCCGCCTCGACGGTCAGGATCTCGAGCGGCAGCGCCTCCAGCCGCCGCTCGGCAGCCCTCATGCAGTCGTCGAAGTTCGCCACGTCCAGGCACTCACCATTGCGTGTCGGGGGTCCACCCCCTATAGCTCCCTCGCCCGCGCAAGCCTATCCCGGATCGGCCCTCCTGATGCACCATTTTGCCTATCGCAACGGTTTCCTGCACGCCGAAGAGGTCGATCTGCGCACTGTCGCGGACCAGGTCGGTACCCCCTTCTATTGCTACTCGACCGCAACGATCGAGCGCCACTTCAAGGTCCTGACCGAAGCATTCTCGGGCCAGGACCATCTCGTCTGCTTCGCGGTCAAGGCGAACTCCAATCAGGCCGTTCTGGCGACCCTTGCACGCCTCGGCGCCGGCATGGATGTCGTTTCCGAAGGCGAATTGCGCCGCGCGCTCGCCGCAGGCGTCCCTGGAAGCCGCATCATCTTTGCCGGCGTAGGCAAAACACGTGAAGAAATGGCCTTCGCATTGAAGGAAGGCATCCTAGGCTTCAACGTCGAAAGCGCCCCGGAACTGGAGCAGTTGAGCGAGGTGGCGTCCAGCCTCGGCGTCACGGCCGCGATCGCAATCCGCGTCAACCCGGACGTCGATGCCAAGACGCACGCCAAGATTTCAACCGGCAAGTCGGAGAACAAGTTCGGCGTTCCGTTCCTGGAGGCCCCCGGCCTTTACGAACGCGCACGGACCCTGCCGGGAATCACGATCTCTGGCATTCACATGCACATCGGCAGCCAGATCACGGAACTCGGCCCCTTCCGCGACGCATTCGCTTTGATGCGCGAGATGGTGCTCGACCTGCGATCGCGCGGAATTTCGCTGAAGCACCTCGACATCGGCGGCGGCCTCGGCGTGCCGTATCGCGCCGACAACGAGTGGCCGCCCCACCCCGACGAGTACGCGCGCGTCGTCAAGATCGCGTTGGGTGATCTTGGTCTCAGGATCGTCATGGAACCGGGACGCATGATCATCGGGAATGCCGGGATTCTGGTCACACGCGTGATCTACGTGAAAGAGGGTCAGGGCCGCCGTTTCACGATCGTCGACGCGGCCATGAACGATCTCATCCGGCCCACACTCTACGACGCCCACCACGATGTGTGGCCCGTCGCCGAGGCCATGAACCGGCAGGAACTTTATGCGCAGGACCTCGTGGGTCCTGTCTGCGAGACGGGCGAC
>JBLMYE010000033.1:0-7431 GCA_050258115.1 Deltaproteobacteria bacterium
GTCGTTTCCCAGAGCTGCTCCGGGTTCATCTCGCCCAGTCCTTTGTAGCGCTGCAGGGTCAAACCCTTGCGGCCGGCTTCGTAGATCGCCTCCAGAAGGCTGCGCGGGCCGTGCACCGGCAAAGTCTCTGATTTCCGCTTCAGCACCGCCGGCGCGCCGTAGACTTCCTTCAATCCTTCGTGGCGCTCGTTGATCCGCCGCGCGTCGAGAGACATGACGAGCCCGCGATCGAGCGTATGCGCTTCCGTTACGCCGCGGACTTCGCGCCGCACGACGTAGCCTTCGTTTCCAATCCGGCCCTCCCAGCCCGTCTCGGTTTCCTCCGCGAGCTGGTCGAGCCTCTTGGCGAGGTTCTCGGCGGCCTGCTGCGCCTTGGCCTCCGATGACAGAAGGTCCGCATCAAACAACCCCATGATGGCGGCCTGTTCGACGATGCTGCGATTGTAGCGGGAGTGCAGCTGATCGATGAGCCCGGTGACGACCCGGGCTTCTTTCACGATCTCGCGCAGATCCTTGCCCCCGCGCTCACCGCCGCCCGTCAGAAGCGTCGTATCCTCCAAACCGCTATCCACGAGGTAATCTTCGAGCGCCCGCTGGTCTTTGAGATACGCACTCGATTTGCCGCGGCTCACCTTATAAAGCGGCGGCTGCGCGATATAGACGTGGCCTTTCTCGACGAGTTCCGGCATCTGCCGGTAAAAGAACGTCAACAGCAGCGTTCGGATGTGCGCACCGTCCACGTCGGCGTCCGTCATGATGATGATCTTGTGGTAGCGCAGCTTCGAGAGATCGAAATCGTCGCGAATACCGGTACCAAGCGCGCCGATGATGTTCGTGACCTGCTCCGACGACAGCATCTTGTCGATGCGCGCCCGCTCCACGTTCAGGATCTTGCCCCTGATCGGCAGCACAGCCTGATATTCGCGCTTACGCCCCTGCTTGGCCGAACCGCCGGCGGAATCGCCCTCGACGATGAACATCTCCGTGTTGGCGGGATCGCGGTCCTGGCATTCCGCAAGCCCACCCGGCAGCCGCAAACCATCGAGCGCGCCTATGCGCCGCGTCAGTTCACGCGCCTTGCGCGCAGCCTCCCGAGCCAGCGCCGCCTCGACGATCTTGCCGACGATCGTCTTGGCTTCTTTCGGATGCTCCTCGAACCACGCCGCCAGCTGATCGCCCACCGTGTTCTCGACCACCGGCTTGACTTCCGAGGAAACGAGCTTGTCCTTCGTCTGCGAGGAGAATTTGGGGTCGGGCACCTTCACCGACAGAACGCAGGTCAAACCCTCGCGCGCGTCCTCACCGGTCAGATCGACCTTTTCCTTTTTCGCGATGCCGCTTTCGTTCGCATATTTGTTGATCACCCGCGTCAGAGCCGCGCGAAAACCGGCCAAATGCGTGCCGCCGTCGCGCTGCGGAATGTTGTTTGTGAAGCAAAGCACGTTCTCATGATAGCTGTCGTTCCACCACAACGCTATCTCGACGCCGATCCCGTCCTTTTCGGAACGGATCATCAGCGGTTCGGGAATGAGCGCCTGCTTAGACCGGTCGAGATAGCGCACGAATGCCGCCGTGCCGCCCTCGTAGAAGAATTCCTCGCGCTTGACATCCGCGTGCCGCTTATCCGTCAGAACCACCTTGGCACCCGAGTTCAGGAACGCGAGTTCTCTCAACCGGTGTTCGATCGTCGGATAATCGAACTCGACCTTCGAAAATGTCTGTGTCGACGGCAGGAACGTCACCTCAGTTCCACGTTGCCCCTTCGACTCCCCCACCACTTGCAGCGGGCTCACGGCGACCCCATCGCGGAACTCGATGAAGTGCTCTTTGCCTTCGCGCCAGATGCGGGCTTTCAACCAGGTCGACAGCGCGTTCACCACAGACACGCCCACACCATGCAGTCCGCCTGAAACCTTGTAGCTGTTCTGATCGAATTTGCCGCCCGCGTGCAGTTCCGTGAACACGATCTCGGCCGCCGAGCGTTTGGGCTCGTGGTCGTCGTCATTCTTGATGCCGGTCGGGATGCCGCGTCCATCGTCGCGAACCGTGCACGACCCGTCGGCATTCAACGTCACCTCGCACGACGTCGCATGTCCGGCGAGAACCTCGTCGATGGCATTATCGACGACCTCGTAGATCATGTGGTGGAGGCCCGAACCGTCGTCGGTGTCGCCGATGTACATGCCCGGCCGTTTGCGAACGGCATCGAGCCCCTTCAGCATCTTGATGCTGTCCGCGCCGTAGTCTTCGGCGATGGATTTGCGTGCGGGCTCCGCGCTCATGCGTATCCTGACTTCCTACTATGAATCCTCAATTGTGGACTATACCACGCGGGACCGCAAAACGCCCAGAAAATCAAACGAAAGGGCGGACCTATCCATAAGAAAGGCCTCAAGAATTTCAAAGTCTTGAGTGTGCGCCTTTGTCGCGCGTTCAATAGCGTCCCGTAAGACCCGTCCGACCGTCGTCCACGCTGACGAAGCGAGCCCTTTCGCCGAGCGCCGAAAACGCTTGCGCATCGGTGCCGGTCATCCAGGCCTGGGTCTGCAGAGCGACGATCTCGTCGAAAAGCGCGGCGCGGCGCGCGGCATCGAGGTGCGCCGTGACTTCGTCGAGGAGAAGGATGGGGGCCCGGCCGTTCTGGCGCTCGGCGGTCAGTTCCGCGTGCGACAGCACGAGGCCCAGAAGCAAGGCCTTCTGCTCACCGGTCGAACATAACCGCGCCGGCATGCCTTTTGGACCGTGCTCCACCACGAGATCCGATCGATGCGGCCCCTCCAGCGTGCGCCCAGCCGCGCGGTCGCGCTCACGGCCGGTCCGAAGTGCCGAACGGTAGCGCTCTTCGGTATCGAGGGCGGGCATCTGCGAGACATCGGCCTCGAGCGTTCCTTCCACGCCCACCCCGGCCCAGGGGAACGCCGAGTTGTGATCCCGCTGCCGGCGGCGCTCGGAGATGCTCTGCAGCGCCTTCACGGCATCGGCCCGCGCCGCGGCAATAGCGACTCCGGTTTCCACCATCACGTCTTCCAGACCCTGAAACCGCGCATTGTCCCGCACGTCGTCGGCAAGTAGTCGGTTGCGCTGCTGCATCGCCCGCTCGAAGCGCGAGGCCCGACGCCCATGGTCCGGGTCGATGCACAGGATCAAACGATCGAGAAACCGGCGCCGCTCCGATCCGGGTCCGGTGAAAAGACCGTCCATCGCTGGCGTCAGCCATGCGACTTCCACGTAGTCGGCGAGCACACCCGAACCCGGCTTTGTCACCCCGTCGATGCGAACGATCCGTCCCGCCGCTGTCTCCGGCCCGGGTGCAAGTCCCGTCCCGATATCGACCGCGCCGACATCGGTGTGGACCTTTGCCGCGATCGACCAGCTGCCGTCTCCGGGCGAGCGTGCGAGATCCGAATAAGCCGCACGCCGCAACCCCTGCCCCGGGGCCAGGAGTGAAACGGCTTCGAGAAGGTTGGTTTTGCCCGAACCGTTCGCTCCGGTCAGAACGACGGGCTCAGGACCAAGAACCAGCTCCGCATTCCGGTAGTTGCGGAAGTTGGTGAGCGTCAGGCGCTCGACCCAAAGCCGCGGGGCCGCGTCGTCCATGGCTGAAGATTCCAGCGCAATCGCCTGATCCGCAGGCTTCGTCACACGCGCATCGGCATCAGCACGTAGAGCGCGCCGTTGTTTTCGCTATCCTTGATCATCGTCGGCGAGCCCGCATCCGCCAGCAGGAAGCGTGCGTCCTCGCCCTCGATCTGCCCCGCGATGTCGAGAAGGTATTTCGCGTTGAACCCGATCTCGATCGGCTGGGCGTCGTAGGTCACGCCGATCTCTTCCGTCGCGCTGCCGCCTTCCGGGTTGTTGACGGAGAGGACCAGCTTGTTCTTCGACAAGGCAAGTTTGACGGCGCGGCCGCGCTCGCTGGCCACCGTCGAGACACGGTCCACGGCCTCTTTGAAAATGCTGTTGTGAACCAGCATCTCCTTGTCATTCGACTGCGGAATGACGCGGCCATAGTCCGGGAACGTTCCGTCGATCAGCTTCGAGGTGAGCGTCACCGATCCGACCTCGAAGCGAACCTTTGAGGCGCTGACCGAGATGCGCACGGGGTCGGTCAGGCCTTCCAGAAGCCGCTGCAGTTCATGCACGGTCTTGCGCGGGATGATCACACCCGGCATGCCGGCAGCACCTTTCGGCAACGGCAGCTCCGCCTGCGCCAGGCGGTGTCCGTCCGTGGCGACCGCCCGCAGCATCGGCTTCTTGTTGGTCTCGGCCGTATGAAAGAAGATCCCATTGAGATAGTAGCGCGTCTCTTCCGTCGATATGGCGAAGCGCGTCTTGTCGATGATGAGCTTCAATTCGCTGGCAGGCACGTCGAACGAGTGGCCGAGGTCGCCGGCCGCGATATCCGGGAAATCCTCCGGTCCAAGCGTCTGGAGCGCGAAACGCGCCTGGCCTGCCGACAGGGTCAGGCGCTCCTTTTCCGCGTCACGCTTCAATTCGATCTGCGCGCCGTCGGGCAACTTGCGCACGATGTCGTGCAGCATCAGAGCTGGAACTGTCAGAGCGCCTGGCTGCGAAACGTCGGCTTTGGCCTCCTCGACCACCTCCCGTTCCAGATCGGTCGCCTTGAATTCGAGCCCAGCCGGCGACGCTTTCAACAGAACGTTGGAGAGGATCGGAATTGTCGTGCGCCGTTCCACGACGCTTGTGACGTGCCCGAGCGCTCTGGAAAGTTCGCCCTTTTCAATGACCAGACGCATGTCTTGTTGCCCTTGAGCCTAGCTGCGGTGGGAACACGTTCGAACGTGGTGGGATATGTGGCCGGCGGAGAAACACCACCGCAGGCGACGTTCCCCGGCGTTCCCGTTACATCGCCGGCCACCGCCGGCTGCGAACCCGAGAAACCACAATGGGAGATTCGCGAAAGCGGTGCAAAATGACCGTTTCTTCTGCCGCGTTCAAGCGTTGAGCGACTTCCCGCCCCTCCGGCCCCGAAAACAGGAGGCGGGCCGCACGGTCCGCGCGCCCCGCCATCCCTCCCCGCAGATCTCCACCGGCGACGGCGGAGATGTCAGACCCGAGCAGGCTAAACCGCCCTCTACCCCGCGCGGGTCCCCCGGCCGACGCTAATGCGCCAGCATCTTTCTCAGGTCCTCCAGTTCCTCCCGGAGGCGCTGATTTCCGTTGAGTTCGCTCTCGATCTTGCGGATCGCGTGCAGAACGGTTGTATGATCACGATTGCCGAACCGGCGGCCGATTTCCGGCAGCGACCGGGCTGTCAACTGCTTGGCGAGGTACATGCCGATCTGACGCGGCCAGACCACCGAGCGATGGCGCCGCTGCGAGAGCAGATCCCCCTTCGAGACGCCGAAATGCCGCGACACGACGCGAAGGATGTCCTCGATCTTGATCCGACGCTGGTCGCCGCCCGAGTGGACGAGATCGCGAATGACGGTCTCGGCGATGTCCGGCGTCAGCGTACCGCGCACGTGCTGCCACGTCTGGTGCAGCCGGTTGACCGCGCCTTCCAGTTCGCGGCCGTTTTCCGTCAGGCGCTGAGCCAGAAGCTGGAGGATCTCGAAGGACAACTCGAACGAAGGATCGCTCAGTTTCTTCTCGGCCACCCGCCGCTCGAGCACCTTCATGCGGAGGTCCTCGTCGAAGCCGCCGATCTCCGTGACCAGACCGCGCTGCAGGCGCGAGCGCATCCGCTCGTTCAGGCGCTCGATATGGGCCGGCGGGCGCGATGACGCCACGACCACCTGCCTGCCGCCGTCGAGGAGCGCGTTGATGATGTGCTCGAACTCCTGCTCGGTCTTCTCTCCCTGAAGGAATTCCAGGTCGTCGATGAGCAGCATGTTGACGTGCCGGAACCGCTCCTTGAAAGCCAGCGGATCGGAACTGCGGACCGCCTCCACGAACTCGTAACGGAACCGCTCAGCCGTCAGATAAAGGACGTTCGCGTGCGGAGCGCGGCGGCGCACTTCCCACGCGATCGCCTGCAGCAAGTGCGTCTTGCCGAGCCCGACCGATGAATGAAAGAAGAGCGGATTGATGCCCGGCGAACCGCTCATCACCGTCTCGGCAGCCTGCACGGCCGCCGCATGAGCCAGCCGGTTCGGTGCGCCGACGATGAAGTTTTCGAAGGTGTGGTGCGGATAGAGCGGAGAACCATCCACGCCACCGGCAGGAACGCGCGCCGCAACAGGCGACGTCGAGCCGCGGGGCGCCACCGGCACGCGAATACCCTGGTCTACCGGAGATTGCTGAGCCCGCCCGTCGAGAGCGGTTTCGGCCCGTTGCGTCTCGGCCGTGTTGGATACCACCCGCAGGCCCTGACCTCCCGGCTGGCGCAACTGAACTTCCACCCGTTCCGCGCCCTTGAACTCGATCCGGCTGCAGGCCAGCAAATCGTCGATGTAGTGCGACTGAATCCAGTTGCGCAGGAACTTCACCGGCACGGACGCCGTCACCGTCTTTCCGTCGAAGCCGTCGAAGTCGAGCGTCTTGAACCAGCTCGTGTAGATGTCGTCCCCTAGCCGCGCCTTGAGAGCAGCGTGAACTTTCTTGCCGCGCGCTTCTTCTGCCGGCTTAACCGCTTCCGACGATTGCATTGTTATACCCCGCACATAAACGTTCGCGTTCCCCCTGATCCGGACATGGCTCCGCCTTCTGCCGTTTGCCCTCGAGCACCGGCGGCTTCACGTCCAAATCTCTCAAAAGTCGGGCGCTATCCCTGCACCCAAGGAAGACCAGCCGCCTTCCAGCCGGCGACCTTCCCCCTTTGACGGTTGGAATCGGGAGGACCCTCGAACCCATCCGCCACATTGTGACAGCGGCCGTAACCGGCCGATGTCATCGCCTCAGCGGCTGCGCGGCTTCGCGCTCCGCTCCGGCAGATGAAGAACAACTCGGTGTCCTCCGCCTTACCGGCCTGCTTCAAATATCCCGAGAGACGTTCCGAAAAGGCCGGGTCAACCCGTCCGTCCAGTGACTGCCACTCGAGCGTGACGATCTGCCGGCCTAGGGCCGAGAGATCCGGCACTCCCACGAACGTCCATTCTGCCTTCGTCCGCACGTCGATCAGAACGGCCGCTGGATCGTTTTCGAGACGGGCCCAGGCTTCCGGCGCGGGCACATCATCCACACTCAAAACGCAACTCCCTCAATCAATACCCACCCCACTCACACCTGCCATCGAACCCAGCTACCTGGGCGCAGCCCGCCCCCTCGCAGGGGGCGCGATCGATGCGAAACGCCTCAATACGAGAGTGGCGCAAACTCATCCTGTACCCCCGATCGACCCTGTCGGACGATCTGGGATGGGACGCTTTACACCACTGACGATGAAACCCGTGACGCGGTACGATTTGAAATCAGGGCTCGACGCTCGTCGACTGAGAACTCAAAACATCTCAACACGCGTCCCACAGG
>JBLMYE010000034.1:0-3250 GCA_050258115.1 Deltaproteobacteria bacterium
TGCTCCTGTTCTCCTCCTAAGGACACAGCAGACATTTTGGCTGAGCGAGCGAATGAAGCAAATGACCCATTTCGGTCATCTGAACCAGAAGGGCATTCTTATTTGGACGACGTCGTCAGGGGTACCCCGGAGGATTAACCTCCGGCACATCGACCTTAGGCGGTTCGGCAACCGACGCGGGTGCGCCTATGAGGGCGTGCGCCTTTTCCCGGAGCGTCTGGAACAAGACGTAGAGTCCGGGAATGACAAAGATGCCGATGAAGCTGGCAGCGATCATTCCGCCGAAGACGGACATTGCGACCGCCTGCTGGGTTGCGGCGCCCGCTCCGCTCGCGATGACAAGCGGGATCAAACCAAAGATGAAGGCGAATGACGTCATCATCACCGCCCGGAAGCGCAGGCCGGCCGCTTCGACCGCGGCATTGACGATGCTGCTGCCATGGCGGCGCTGCTCCATGGCGTACTCGACGATGAGGATGGCATTCTTGGCGGCGAGGGCGATCAAAACAACGATGCCGATCTGCGCGAAGATGTTGTTATCGAGGCCGGATAGTTTCAGCGCGGCCATCGCACCGAACAGTCCGACCACCACCGACATCAAGACCGCTGCAGGAATCGTCCAACTTTCATAGAGGGCGACCAAGAACAGATAGGCAAACACGAGGGCCAGCATGAGAATGGCGGCCGTCTGGCCGGCGGCCTGCTTCTCCTGAAGCGCCGTTCCCGTCCATTCGAAGCTGTAGCCCTGAGGCAGCGAGGCTCGGGAGAGATCTTCCATCGCCGCGATCGCCTGACCGCTTGAATAGCCCTGTGCCGGACCACCTTGGAGCGTCACCGAGCGCAAGTTGTTGTACCGGATGATCGACGCCGGTGCCGTCACGAGCGAAACTTTCGCGAAGGACTGCAGAGGGATCAGATCACCGGATGCGGATCTGACGCGCACCCGGAACACATCGTTGACGCTCATGCGATCGTCGGCGTCGGCTTGGACCTTGACCTGCCAAGTGCGGCCGAACTGGTTGAAGTCATTGATATAGGCCCCGCCCATCGCGGTCTGCAGGGAGGAGAAGATGTTGCTGATCGAGATGCCGAGCGTCTGGGCCCGCTCGCGGTCGATGTCGAGATAGATCTGCGGAGTGCTTGCCCCGTAGGTCGTGAAGACGCCCGTCAATCGCGGATCGGCCTGCGCCGCGATCATCAGCCCGCGCGCAACGGCGGCGATGTCGGCTGGCTCCGCGCCGGATTGGCTCTGGAGCTGATATTCGAAGCCTGAGCCCGTGCCTAGACCCGAGATCGGCGGCAGGTTGAACAGGAAGATGTTGGCTGCCGCAACCGACTGGAAGGTCGCGCGAAGCTCCTTCAGAGCGGCGAAGACGGACATCGATTTGTCCGTGCGGTCCTCGAACGGTTTCAACGTCGTAATGAGGAAGGCCTTATTGGGCAGCGACAGGCCGTCGATGAAGCTATAGCCGCCGACCGAGAAGACCGACTTGGCCCATGGCTTGGATAGGATCACCTGCTCCGCCTCTGCCAAAACTACCTTCGTGCGGTTGGTCGAGGCGGCGTCGGGCAATTGAATTTCGCCCATGAAGGCGCCCTGGTCCTCCTCTGGCAGGAAGCCTGTGGGAACCGCCTTGTTCAGCAGAAAGGCCAGGACCGCGAACCCGCCAACAATGGCGCCGGTCACGATCATTCTGCGCGCGATGCGTGCGACTACTCCAACGTATCCATCGCGCGCTTGATCTATACGGGTCTGGATCGCGGCAATTATGCCCCAGGGCTTCAGGCCGGGCTTGAGCAGGATCGAACACAAGGCGGGAGACAGCGTCAGTGCGTTGATGGCAGAGATGATCATGGCGACTGACACCGCCACCGCGAACTGCTGGTAAAGCTGGCCGGTAATTCCTGGAATGAAGGCCGTCGGAACGAAGACCGACAGCAGGACGAGCGTAATGGCGATGATGGGCCCTGTGATCTGGCTCATTGCTTTCTCGGTCGCCTGGGCTGCCGTCAGTTGCGGTTCGTGCGCCATCGTGTGTTCGACGGCCTCAACTACGACGATGGCGTCATCGACGACAATGCCGATTGCGAGAATGAGGGCGAGCAGCGAAATCGTATTGGCCGAGAACCCAAGCGCGAGCATCACGGCGAACGTGCCGATGAGTGCCACCGGGACTGCAATGATCGGAATGAGCGTGGCCCGGAGGTTGCCGAGAAATACGAAGACCACGATGCCGACGAGGACGAAGGCCTCGATGAGCGTATGAATGACCGATTCGATTGTCTTCTCGACGAATACGGTCGTATCGTACATGACATCGGTCCGAACGTCGTCGGGATATAGTGGCTGCAGTTCGTCAAGAACCTTGCGCACCCCTTCCGCGACCGCGATCGCGTTCGCACCAGGTGACTGGTAGATGCCGATGCCTGCCGCCGGCTTGCCATTGAAGCGGACGAAACTGTCGGAAGATTTGGCGCCGAGTTCAATCCGGCCGAGGTCCTTGATGCGGAGAAGCCCCCCCTCCTTGGAAGCTCGCACGACGATCTCGCCGAACTCTTCCGGAGTGGTCATGCGGCCACGGGTCGTGATGTTAAGTTGGAAATCGATATCGCTTGCGAGCGGTGCAGCGCCGACGCGACCAACGGCTGCCTGGACGTTCTGAGATTGGATCGCATTGGTCACGTCTTGAACGGACACGCCGAGGCTGGCGAGCCGCTCCAGATTAAGCCAAATGCGCATGGCATACTCCTGCGCCCCGAACAGACTGGCCTGTCCCACGCCCGGCACGCGGCTTAACCTGTCGATCAGGGTTATCGTGGCAAAGTTCGTGAGGAACAACTCGTCCTTGGTTCCGTTTGGGGAACTGGCCGCGATCACCTGGAGTAGGGCGGAGGATTGCTTCTTGACCGTCACGCCAAGACGCTGCACCTCTGACGGCAACTGCGATGTTGCTTGGTTCACGCGGTTCATGACGTTGACAGTATTGAGATCCGGGTCGGAGCCGACCTCGAAACTGACCGTGAGCGTATAGCTGCCGTCCGAGCCAGAGTTCGACTTCATGTAGATCATGCGGTCGACGCCGTTGACCTTGCTTTCGATGATTTGGGCGACGCTGGCCTCGACAGCCGCAGCTGAGGCCCCGGGGTAGGTCGCCTTCACGCTAACTTGCGGCGGCACGATATCCGGAAACTGCGCGACCGGGATTGCGGACAGGGCAATGAGACCGGCAATCGAGATTACGATGGATAT
>JBLMYE010000035.1:0-6072 GCA_050258115.1 Deltaproteobacteria bacterium
GTCAAAGCATAGACGCCGGCAGCCTGCGGGTCCGTAATGCCGGCCACCATGATGGCGCTCGCAAGTCCGGCGATGGCAGCGAAACGCCAGCCCAAGCCTAGCCCCGCGAGGAAGATCGGAAGCGACGTGAACAGGAACAGCGCATAGCGGATGAGCATGGGCCCGGTGGTAGCGGAGAGGAAGACCACCGCCGACACGAGTCCGAGCAACAACGCGATGAAGAGCTGATTGCGCATGCGATCCCAGCTGTCCCGCTTTCGCGGTTAGGGAACAGTCTGGCACGGGGTGCCGCCGTCCCAACCCTTGTTTTCACTTTGGCCCATCCGACACGCGTTCCGCGCGCCGGCCGGATGGGCCGGGATTTGTTTTCACTCTGGCTCATCCGACATGCGTTTTGCGCGATGGCCGGATGGGCCAAGTGGTCTTCTGTCCGGCGCGGGCCGAGGCGTCGGCCGGACACGGGGAGAGCCGTTTACTTCAGCACGTAGGGCAGGAGGCCGAGGAAACGAGCGCGCTTGATGGCACGCGCCAGTTCGCGCTGCTTCTTGGCCGAGACGGCCGTGATGCGGCTCGGCACGATCTTGCCGCGCTCGGAGATGTAGCGGCCGAGGAGGCGCACATCCTTGTAGTCGATCTTCGGCGCATGCTCGCCCGAGAACGGGCAGGTCTTGCGGCGGCGATGGAACGGCCGACGTGCGGCCAACTGCTGGACTTCAGCCATGGATCAGCCCTCCGAACCGGGGTTTTCGCTGCGGGGTGGACGGGGCGGGCGCGGGCCGCGGGGCGCATCGCCATCGCGGAACGAACCACCTTCGCGCGGGGGCCGCGACCTGAACGTCGAGCCGCCATCGCCTCCCCGGTCGCCGCCGCGGAAGCCGCCGCCGCCACGGGGGCCGCGATCTCCACGATCGCCACGCTCGCCGCGTTCCTCGCGATCCTGCTTGCGCATCATCGCGGAGGGCTCTGTTTCGTGGGCTTCGACCTTGACCGTCATGAAGCGCAGAATGTCGGGCTGGATGCCCATGCGGCGCTCCATCTCCGCCACGGCCGCGGCCGGAGCTTCGATGTTGAGCAGCGAGAAGTGCGCCTTGCGGTTCTTCTTGATCTTGTAAGCGAGACCCTTGAGGCCCCAGTATTCGGTCTTGGTGACCTTGCCGCCGCCTTCGGTAATGACGTCGGTGAACTCTTTGGTCAGTGTCTCAACCTGCTGGTTGGACACGTCCTGACGCGTCAGGAAAACATGCTCGTACAACGGCATGTGATGGCCCTTCTGTTTCTGTGGCTTCCACAGGCGCGAACATCGAACCTGCGGGTCATCCTCCGGCGCAAAGCCTCTGCTGGACCTGGAAAAAGGGCCAACAGGAACCCATGAGAGTGAAGACACTGGGAGACGAAGCCGCTTCAGGCTCCTCCGCGAGGCTGGCATTTCGCCAACACAACGCGGCCCCCCGTTCAGCCTCCAACCGGAGCGGGTGACGGGGGGCTTATACGCGATTTCTTGGGTGGTGCAAGGTCTGAAGCGCCCAAGGACAGAATGCGCCGCGCCGGAGAGGGCCGGAACGGTGCAACGACCGTATACTAGAAGGATAGCAAAACCGGAGGCCGATCGGGTGCTGCGCAAGGATGAACAGAAAGCTCTAAAGCCGACCGCAGATGCGGCCGAGGTGGCGCGGTTCAACGCGCTGGCCGAAGAATGGTGGAAGCCGGGCGGGGCGTTCAAGGTCGTGCACGCGTTCAACGCGGCCCGGATCGCTTACTTGTCGCAGCAACTTCCAGCTTTGGCCGGGCGCTGCCCCATTCGCGAGCGGCCGCTCGCCGGATTGCGGCTGCTCGACGCCGGCTGCGGGGCGGGGCTCGTGGCGGAGCCCATGGCGCGGCTCGG
Source organism: Deltaproteobacteria bacterium (assembly GCA_050258115.1). Taxonomy (GTDB): domain Bacteria; phylum Pseudomonadota; class Alphaproteobacteria; order Rhizobiales; family Hyphomicrobiaceae; genus JAGVSR01. Next base: position 1,883 of record JBLMYE010000035.1, read on the forward strand.
AGCCGAGGTGGTCGGGATCGACGCGTCCGAGCGCAATGTCATGGTGGCGCGGCACCATGCTGGCGAGGCCGGGGTCGCCATTGATTACCGGCATGCGCTGCCGGAGGACCTCGCCGGCGAGGCCGAAAGCTACGACATCGTCCTGTCGCTGGAGGTGGTGGAGCACGTGGCGGACGCGGGCGAGTTTCTCCGCGCCATCGGGACCCTGACCCGTCCGGGCGGACTCCTCGTCATCGGGACTCTCAATCGCACGCCTCAGTCTTACGTGAAGGCGATCCTCGGCGCGGAATACGTGCTGCGATGGCTGCCGCGCGGGACGCACGCGTGGTCGAAGTGCGTGCGGCCCGACGAAGTCAGGGCCCATTTGACGCCGCTCGGGTTCGTGGCGTTGGCGCTCAGGGGCGTCTCCCTTCATCCGGTCACGTTCCAGTGGAGCGTGGGGGAGGATACCAGCGTCAACTACCTGCATGTGTTCCGCCGGCGGGCATGACGGAATCCGGCCGACTTGCGGGAAATGTGAGGATCGGGCCAAAAGGGACAGCGGCCGGGGGCGATTCCCGCGGGTGAGAGAGGATTAGGCGCATGAGCGGCTTGCTCGCACTTCTCGACGACATCGCGGCGCTCGCCAAGGTGGCCGCGGCGACCGTCGACGATGCAGCAGCGCAGGCGGGCAAGGCTGGCGCGAAAGCCGCGGGGATCGTCATCGATGATGCGGCGGTCACCCCGCGCTACGTGACGGGGTTGGCGGCGCGGCGCGAATTGCCGATCATCGGGCGCATCGCGCTCGGATCTTTGAAGAACAAGCTTCTAATCCTGCTGCCGGCCGCGTTGTTGCTTTCGCAATTCGCGCCGGGCGCCATCACGCCGATCCTGATGCTAGGCGGGCTCTATCTTGCATTCGAAGGCTACGAGAAATTCCACCATCTGGTCGCCGGAGACTCTGGTCAGAAGAAGACCGTCGCGGATGTGCCGGAAGGCAGCGCGGACGCGCAGAAACTCGAGGATGAACGTGTGGCCGGCGCGATTCGCACCGACTTCATCCTCTCGGCGGAAATCATGGCGATCGCGCTTGCCGTCATCGAGACGCCCGACGTCGTGACGCGCGGTGTCGTCCTCGGCGCGGTCGGCCTTTTCATGACGATGCTGGTCTATGGCGCGGTCGCGCTGATCGTGAAGGCCGATGACATGGGGGTGTGGCTGGCGCGTCGCGGCGGTCCGGTGTCGGGTCCGCTCGGGCGCCTGCTCGTGCGGGGCGTGCCTCCGTTTCTCCAGGCGCTTTCGGTCGTCGGCACGATCGCGATGCTCTGGGTGGGCGGTGGCATCCTGATCCACAGTCTCGCGGTGTTTGGGTACCCGGGACCTGAGCATCTGATCCATGGCTGGTCCGAGGCGGTTCGCGCGGCGGTGCCGGTCGCAAGCGGAGTTTTCGCATGGCTTACGGGCACGCTCGCGTCCGCCGCCGTCGGTCTCGTGGCCGGTGCCGTCGTCGCACTCGCGGTCGGATTGATCCGGCCGCTATTTGGCGCGAAGCCGGCGCACTAGGAACTGGACGTCCGGTGCCGGTGAACCAGCGCGCCCTTGACGAATATCGGCGGCATAGGGCATTGGCCGCGCCATCGGCCGGCGGGGCATGGCCCGCAGTGTGAAGGGACGCGCGCAAATGGCAGTCGCATTCGTTTTTCCGGGACAGGGTAGCCAGGATGTCGGCATGGGCCGCGAGCTCGCTCTTACCTATAAGGCTGCGGCCGACGTGTTCGCCGAGGTGGACGAGGCGCTGGGCCAGAAGCTCTCGCAGATCATCTGGGAGGGTCCCAAGGAGACGCTGACGCTGACGGAGAATGCCCAGCCGGCGCTCATGGCGGTCTCCGTAGCGGTAATGCGTGTGCTTGAACGGGAGAAAGGGTTCTCGCTTGCCGACAAAGTGAAATTCGTCGCCGGTCATTCGCTGGGCGAATACTCCGCGCTCGCCGCCGCCGGGGCGTTCTCCCTTGCGGATACGGCGCGGCTGTTACGTCTGCGCGGACAGGCGATGCAGAAGGCCGTTCCGGTGGGCCAGGGCGCGATGACGGCGCTTCTCGGCGTCGGTATCGACGTTGCGCGAAAGGTGGCCGAGGCCGCCGCCGAAGGGGATGTCTGCCAGGTCGCGAACGACAACGAACCGACCCAGGTCGTGTTGTCCGGGCACAAGTCGGCGATCGACCGCGTTCCGGAAGCGGGCAAGGCGTTCGGGGTGCGCCGTGCCGTTCCTCTCCCCGTGTCCGCGCCGTTCCACTGCTCACTCATGCAACCGGCGGCCGACGCTATGGCCGAGGCGCTGGGGAAGGTGGAGGTGAAAAAGCCCGCGGTTCCGGTCGTCGCCAACGTGCTCGCAGCGCCCATTTCCGATCCCGACGAGATCCGCAGGCGTCTCGTTGAGCAGGTCACGGGAACGGTCCGCTGGCGGGAATGCGTGCTGTACATGGCCGCGAACGGAATAACGGATATCTATGAGATCGGAGCGGGGCGGGTTCTCTCCGGCCTCGCCGGGCGCATCGACAAGTCCCTCAAGGCCATCCCGGTCGGGACGCCGGCGGATATCGACGCTGCGCTGGCCGGGTTGGTTTGATCGGCGAAGGTTAAGGCTCGACCGGCACCCCGGCAGCGCGGACACGTCCACTTGACGGGGGCTGGGGCCGGGTTCCAAAAGTCCGGGCCGGTCCTTTCGCGGATCTGCAACTCCAGAGCCCCATCACAGACGAGGACGACCACTCCATGTTCGATCTGACAGGCAAGACCGCGCTCGTAACCGGCGCGACGGGCGGCATCGGCGCGGGCATCGCGCGGGCCTTCCACGAGGCCGGCGCCACGGTTGCGATCTCGGGTCGGCAGGTCGACAAACTCGAGGCGCTGAAGGCCGAACTCGGCGATCGCGTGGTCGTCGTTCCGTGCGATCTGGCCGACCGCGCGCAGGTTCAGAAGCTAATTGACGAGGCGGTGAAGGCTCTGGGCGGCCGCCTCGATATCCTCGTCAACAATGCGGGCCTGACCAAGGACAACCTATTCATGGTCATGAAGGACGAGCAGTGGGACGACGTGATCGCCGTCAACCTCACGTCGACTTTCATGCTGTGCCGTGCCGCCGTCCGCGCCATGCTGCGCAACAAAACGGGCTTCGGGCGGATCATCAACATTTCCTCGGTTTCCGGGGTGTTCGGCAATCCGGGGCAGGGCAACTACGCCGCGTCCAAGGCGGGCATGATCGGCATGACGAAGAGCCTCGCCCGTGAGGTCGCCAATCGCGGGATCACCGCCAACTGCATCGCTCCGGGTTTCATCACGACCCCGATGACGGACGTGCTGAACGAAAAGCAGCAGGAAGAGATCGCCAAGATGATCCCGGCGCAGCGGTTCGGCACCGTGAGAGACATTGCCGCCGGGGCTGTTTATCTCGCGTCGAACGAGGGCGGCTACATGACCGGACAGACGCTGCACATCAACGGCGGGATGGCCATGGTCTAGGGCGCTGCTGGGTCCGGAGGCGGCAAGTCTCTGAGACTGCAATAAATTTGCGCAGCGTTGTGGCCGGCTGCGGCAAAAGTCCGCGACGGTGGCCAAAGAACGGGGAACTGTGTTACCGAGCGCATGTTTTTTGCTGCGGAAGCTGGGGAAAAGCCCTATCGATCGTGGCGATGGCGCTGGGGAGCCGCAAGGACTCACGGTAGCGGACGGTTGTGGTGGGGGAGGGCCCGCCTGGCCTTTCGCGCATCGGACGGTGGCTGGCAACGGCTGCGGACCGGAACGTCGAACCGAACACAAGACCAAATTCAACGCAGATACAGGGACGCGAGGAAGACGATGAGCGATGTCGCAGAGCGCGTGAAGAAGATCGTAGTCGAGCATCTGGGCGTCGAGAGCGAGAAGGTGACGGAGAACGCCAGCTTCATCGATGACCTCGGCGCTGACAGCTTGGACACAGTCGAACTGGTGATGGCTTTCGAAGAAGAGTTCGGGTGCGAAATCCCTGACGATGCCGCCGAGCATATCCTGACCGTCGGCGACGCCGTGCGGTTCCTGGAAAAGAATGCAACGGCGACCTGACCGGCGCCTTACACGGCGGACTGCCTTTCACGGCATGTCGGCCCTGACAGTTCGTACGGCGTTCGGGTTCAATCGATCCCGGACGCCGTTCGCCCATGTGGCATCGGGCGAAG
>JBLMYE010000036.1:0-2629 GCA_050258115.1 Deltaproteobacteria bacterium
GACTTCGCTTTCCCGTCTTCGCAATCGCATCCCGACCCGCAGCCGCAGGCGTCTGCCTCATGCCCGTGGACAGCCATCTGCTGCTTGGAGCCGTGCAACGCCGCCCCCATCAGCGGCACGCCGTCATCTTCCATCTGCTCCTTGCCACCGCCGCACGCCATCGCCATGGCGGCCTCGTGCATGGTGTTGGTCTTACGATTATGCGTTACCTGCCACTCGACATCCTCGTCGTTGGCACGCTGACGCGTCGTATCGAAGTCAAAGTGCACTTTCTTCTTGGACTGCGGACCCCAGTAGTCAACCTTGCCCAAGTCGTAGAACTTGCGCTCGAAACCGGCCTTCAGGAAAGCTTTGAGACAACCCCAGAGATACTTCCTCCGATCCCCGGACCCTGCGAAGGGATATGAAAACAGCGCCTTCTTCATGTAGAAGCGGCGATAGTTGTTCATGACGCGGTCGAGAAGTTCCGCCCGGTCCATCGAGTCCGGTTTCATGATCGGCGTGACGAAATTGTACTTCTCGTAGTCGAATACTTCCACCTTGTCGCCGAGTTCCTTGAAGAGATCGGAAAACGGCCACGGCGTGTACATCGACCAGTTGGCGAGATCCGGCTTCCAATCGCACGCCATGCGATAGGTTTCTTCGAGCGTCTCTGCGGTTTCATTTTCCAGCCCCACGATGAACTGGGCTTCGACCACGATACCCGCGTCACGAAGCAGCTGCACGGCCTTCTTGTTCTGCGCGACCGTAGTCTCCTTGTTGAAGAGATCGAGCTTGAGCTGCGCAGCGGCCTCGGTGCCGAGCGAAACGTGGATCAGCCCCGCCTTGCGATAGAGCGGCAGCAGCTTCTCGTCGCGAAGAATATCGGTGACACGCGTGTTGATACCCCACAACAGACCGACGTCGCGGTCGATCAGTTCCTGGCAGAACGCGACAAACTTCTTGCGATTGATCGTCGGCTCCTCGTCCGCCAGGATGAAAAAGCCGACCTGATGTTTGTCGCGCAGCTCGATGATCTCGTCGACGACCGCTTTCGGATCGCGGATGCGATAGTCGCGCCAGAACTTCCACTGCGAGCAGAACGAACACGTGAACGGGCATCCACGCGCCATGTTCGGTATGGCCACCCTTACGCCGAGCGGGATGTACTGGTACTTCGGCCAGTCGAGGATGCTCCAGTCGGCCTTGATCGCCTCGAGGTTCTTGACGGTGGGAGCGGAGGGGGTAGCGATCACCTGGCCATCGACGATGTAGGCGAGGCCTTTGATCGATGCGCGCGCTTCCGGCCAGCGGCCTTCTGCTACTGCCTTGGCGACTTCGACCATGATCTCTTCGCCTTCGCCGCGCACGATCGCGTCGATGTAGGGAGCCTCGGCCAGCACCTGCCGGTACATGAACGTGCCGTGGATGCCGCCCAGCACCGTGACCGCCCGCGGGCAGACATCCTTGGCCATCTTCAGGACGTTTTCGGCCTTGTAGATCGACGGGGTGATCGCCGTGACACCCACGATGTCCGGCTGAAGTTCCTCGATCATTTCCTTCAGGCGCTCATCCCCGATGTCATGCGTCATCGAGTCGATGAAATGAACATCTTCAATGCCGTTGGCCTTGAGTGCGCCGGCGAGATAGGCAACCCAAGCCGGCGGCCAGTTGCCTGCAATCTCGGCTCCGCCGGAGTGATAGTTGGGATGGATGAAGAGCACGCGCATCAGACGACCTCCGGAAGCCAAGTGTCTAAGACACTTTACGTCCACCTCCGTGGTCGCGTTTGATGCCGGTCAAACGCCGGACAATTCTTCCGCCTGCTTTCCCTGGGACCGGACAAAAACAAATCCAGCCGCGGGGCCCCGCGGCTGGATGAGTTGAAAATGATTCTAAAGTTAGCTGAGCCCTATTCGGCAGCCAGCCGGACGAACTTGCCGTTCGCCATCGGACAGGCATTCCACAGATCGCTCAGCGCCGCGACGAGCACGGACATTTGCTGGTCGGAATGCATCGGCCCGGGCGTCAGCCGCATCCGTTCGGTCCCCTTCGGCACGGTCGGATAGTTGATCGGCTGCACATAGATTCCGTAGTGGCCGAGCAGCGTGTCAGTCACAGCCTTGCAGTGCACGGGATCCCCGACCATCACGGGCACGATGTGGCTGGGGTTGGCCATGAACGGAATGCTGGCTTCCTTCAGCTTCGCCTTCAGCGTCCGCGCCCGTTCCTGGTGGCGCTCCCGCTCGACCGTGCTCGACTTCAGATGACGGATGCTGGCAAGAGCCCCCGCCGTAATCGCAGGCGCGAGCGAAGTGGAGAAGATGAAGCCCGAAGCGAACGAGCGGATGGCGTCGCAGATCTCCCGCTTGGCTGCGATGTACCCGCCCATCACGCCGAAACCCTTCGCGAGCGTCCCGTTGATGATGTCGATCCGGTCCATCAGTCCCTCGCGCTCGGCAATGCCGCCGCCGCGCGGACCGTAGAGGCCGACCGCATGAACCTCGTCGAGATAGGTCATGGCGCCGTACTTGTCGGCGAGGTCGCAAATCTCCTTGATGGGGCCGATGTCGCCATCCATCGAATAGACGGACTCGAAGGCGATGAGCTTGGGGCGCGACGGGTCGGCGGCTTTCAGAAGGCGTTCGAG
>JBLMYE010000037.1:0-2738 GCA_050258115.1 Deltaproteobacteria bacterium
ACCGACACCTCAGGCCCGGTCGTTGCCGCCGCGCCGGGCCCCGCCGTCGGATAGACCGGATAGTCGGCCCCAAAGGTGTGCTGCACGCGCAGATCCGCGGCGACGCTGACCGTCACGTCGCCATAAGTGTCCACGATCTGATACCAGACGGGATTGGTTTCATCCGTGTGCACCGATCGGGTTCCGGCGGGCTGCGGCCCCAATCCCGGAAACGAATTCTGCACCAGACCGGGCGCCCCCTCGAAGGCCAGCACCGGCAGCCGGACTTTATCCAGACGCGAGGGCGCAACGGGCGCCGCTCCGCGCGCCGCCGCCTGGGCCCTCGCCGACACGAAGCTCGCGATTTCCGGATTGCTCCAATCGACGCTCAGAAGTTGATCTTGCGCAAATGCAGATCCGGCGGCCAGCAACGCCGCCGCCAGTCCGGCACAGACACCCGCTAGAACTCTGACCACGATACACCTGCGGTTGTTCCCGTCGCGCTCAGTCTATCGGCGTTGCCAGTTTCGTTTCAAGGCGCGCTTCGCTTGATGTGTGACCGATATATCCCACCGCACGCCACCGACATGACATCGCCGAACCCGGTCGGCTAGAATGAGATCGAGGGAAGTGAATGACCGTATCGACCAACGAGGCAGCGCCAAAACAGACACCACGCCGCGGCATGCGTTGGGGCCGTGTTGCGGGTGGCGTGCTGCTGTTGGTGTTGCTTGTTGCCGCGAGCCTGCTGTTCGCTCCGCCGTCGTTCTTCTTCACGGCACTCATCAAGAAGGCAGTTCACGATCAAACCGGACGCGAACTCACCGTCACCGGGTCGCGCTACCATATCCGCGAGGTCGTGACGGTGGAACTGTCCGGCGTCGAAGTGGGCCGCCCCGGCGCCCCGAAAGGCTCCGCCCCGTTCTCCGCGCGCAGAGTGACGGCGCGCCTTCCCCTTCGTTCACTGGTCGATGGCAAAGCGCAGGTCCTCTCCCTCGATCTCGACGCTCCCGTGTTCAACCTCGTTCGCCAGGCGTCCGGCACCGCCAACTGGCAAGCCGCACCCGCTCCGCCTATCGCCGCAGCGCCCCCCACCGTTGATCAACCTTCCGCGGAGAAACTCGCTCTTCCTCCCACAACCATTCACAACGGCACCCTGATCTACCGCGACGAAGGCGCGGGCAGCGAACTGCGCTTCGACGCTATCGAAGCCACACTGGCCGCCGAGCCCAGATACGGCGGCGCGGCCGCAAAAGGCCAACTCGCCTACAACAACGAACCGCTGACGTTCGACCTCGCCGTCGCAGACGCCGCCGCCGCGGCCGCAGGCAGAACCACGCCGATGGCGCTCACCGTCGATAGCCGTATTATCAAGGCGCGCCTTGCCGGCGAAGGCGCCATCGGCGAAACCCCCATGCTCGCCGGCGAGCTCGATGTCACGAGCCCGTCCGCGCGCGACCTCGCCGCGTGGCTCGGCTTCGGCGACGGCGTGCCGTCAACCGCCGGCGCCCTCACACTCAAGGCACGCGCAGACACCGCGTCTTCTGCGAAAGCCAGCGGAACGATCATGCTGCGCGATACGGCCGTCGCCTACGATCTGGCCATTTCGAACCTACGCGACACGATCGACGGAATACCCTCGGCCCTCACTGGTAAGCTCTCGAGCCGCGGCGTCGACGCCGATCTCGACGGCTCGATCCAGTTGCAGCCGCAGTCCCGTTACCGGGGATCGCTCGCTACCCGGACGCAATCCATCGGCACCTTGGCCTCCCAGCTCGGCATCACCAATCCTGCCCTCGCGGCGCTTGGACCAGGATCGCTGACCGCAACCGTCGACGCGCGGCCTGACGTTGTTTCGCTCTCAGAAACGAGCTTCGACGCCGACGGACGCACGGGGTCCTTTACCGGCGACATAGCGCTCAAAGGACAGCGCACCCGCATCTCGGGCGCGATGCAGATCTCGCGAGTCGATCTCGACGCTCTCCTCGGCCGAACACAACCGGCCGCTTCGCTCGCGCCGGCAACGGACAACGCCGACAACGGATTCGCCACCACATTCGATGCCCTCGCCGCCGAACTCGATGCGATCGAGAACCCACCACCGGCATTCGCCCTTCCCGAAGCCCCGACCGCAGCTGCGGCCGCTGCTGCGTCATGGAGTACCGCGCCGATCGATTTGAAGGCCCTGCGTGCCGTTGATCTCGATCTCGATCTGTCGGTCGGTTCCGTCAAGTTCGGACAGGTGCCGCTCGGAAAGGCGCGCGTCAGAACTAAGCTTGAAAACGGCGATCTCACGGCAGACGTCGACGACATCCGCGTCGGCGCGGGCTCCGGTTCCGGCCAGGTTGCCTTGAAAGCCCGGGGCGCGGCCCATGATGCGGCCATCGGCATGAAACTGGTCGGCGTCGATGCGGAACCGATCACTGCAGAGCTTTCGGGAAAGCCGCTGCTGAAAGGAACCTCCACCGTGGAACTTGCCACGCGGGCAACGGGACGGTCACTGGCCGAACTCGTCTCCTCGCTCGACGGCTCTGCAAAAATCGAAATGAACAAAGGCCATCTCACTGGATGGGACATCGGAGCGATGGTGGCCGAACTCTGGAATTACAAGGGTTGGGGCTACACACCCTCGCGCCGGACACCCGTCGATCGGTTGACGGCGAATTATACGATCAAGGCCGGCACCGTTCGTTCCTCGCCGGATCTCACCATGAAGGGCCCGACCGCGGGACTGCGCTCGGTCGGCGACGTGGTCGTTC
>JBLMYE010000038.1:0-6517 GCA_050258115.1 Deltaproteobacteria bacterium
CCGCAGCCGTGAGCGCGGCCACTTCTTCCGACGCTTCGTAGAGATGGACTTCACGGGCGCCCAGTTTCGAAGCCATGAGCCCCAGGATGCCCGATCCCGCGCCGATGTCGGCGACAATCGACTTGCCCTTCACGACGACGCGTTCGAGAGCCGTGAACAGGGCTTCGTTACGCGGTTTATCGGCGATCAGGGTGCGGTGATACTCGATACGCATATGAGATCAGGCCGGAGTGGTGGTGCGGGCGCGATGGATGAGATACGCGCCGAGCAGAAACATCGGCAGCGAATAGAATTGCCCGGCCGTGAACGGTCCGAGGTTTAAGGCATGGATCGCCTCGGGCTCGCGGAAGAATTCGCAGATGCTGCGGGCGATCGCGTACCAGACGAGCCATGCGCCGGCGACGAGGCCGGGCTGTTTCAAACCTCCGAACGTGTGCGTGAGCAGGCGCAGGATCACAAACATCACGAGGCCTTCGAGCACGGCTTCGTAGAGCTGGCTCGGATGACGCGGCAGCGGTCCGCCATTGGGAAAGACCATTCCGATGGCGGCGTCCGTCGGGCGGCCCCAATGCTCGGAGTTGATGAAATTGGCGACGCGGCCGAGGAAGAGGCCGAACGGCGAGGCGGCGGCGCTCAGGTCCATCATCGACAGCGCAGAGACCTGGAACTTGCGCGCGAAGTAGACGAGCATGAGCCCGCTCGCGATGAGCGCACCATGAAAGGACATCCCGCCCTTCCAGATCTTGAAGATCTCGACCGGATTGGCCGAGTAGTAAGCCGGGTCGTAGAGCAGCACCTGTCCGAGCCTGCCGCCGACGATGATCGCCAACGCGAGATAGACCAGCAGGTCGTCGGCCTGGTCCACGTCCATCGGCGGCTGATTATTGTTCCAGAGGCGGTGATTGCCGAGGAGCGACCGGGCGTACTGCCAACCGAGCAGCAGCCCCACCATGTAGGACAGGCCGTACCACTTCACGCTGACCGGACCCAGCGAGAAGGCGACCGGGTCGATTTCTGGAAACGGAATGGCGAAAACCGTCATGCGTGGGCCTCGAGTTCGGCGGCGGCGGACGTTAGGTGCAGGGTGGCTGAAAGTCCAGAGCCGCGCCCGCCGTGTTCGCCGTTGCCACCGGACGGCCTGTGCAGGTGGAACGTTGCGCTCCCTCCCGGCAGCGCCCATAGTCCGGCCATTTTTCAGGAAGGCGACAGGCTTGCGGCGGCGAGCCGGCGCAGAAAGGACATGCGATGACCCAGACGACCAACCGCTTCTTCGACGAGCTCGGCAAGCTGATGACGGATGCGGCCGGGGCGGCACAGGGTGCGCAACGCGAAATGGAAAGCTTCATGCGCGCCCAGGCTGAAAAGATGCTCGCCGGAATGGATCTTGTGAAACGCGATGAATTCGAGGCGGCAAAAGCCATGGCTGCCAAGGCCCGCGAGGACAGCGAGGCTCTCGCGGAACGTCTGGCCGCACTGGAGGACGAGGTCCGGCGGCTGAAGGGCAGCGTGTAGACGTTCAGTGTGGAGGCCTTTTCCGACGCCCGGCGTGCCGTTACGCGCCGACAGGTGAGGTCTGATGCCTGGAATCGCCCGGGCGCGGGTACCCGTTCCACTTTCCACAACGCCTTCTGGCTTATCAACAAACGGGTGCCTGAGGCGTGCCGTGGAAGCCGCATTTCATGCGCAATCCCCCGTTTCTGTCCGAATGAGAGCGGCATTCGTCGTGGACAAGCCTGAGGCCATGTTGCGACTCGTGGACGGCTGATGCTTTGTCGGGCCGTCGCGTTACCGGCGAACCCGTTGCAGTGGAGACGTACTCCCCGGGGCTCGTAAGCTCATGAAGCCGGGCGCCCGCCCGGAATACAAAAGGAACACGCATGGCATCGGCTGAGCAGGGCTACGAGCGCGCGATCAATCCTATAGACATTGTCGAACAGCTGGCGGCAGCGCACGATTGGGCCGTGGATCGCACGGGTGACGACGAGCTGACCCTCATCGTCGGGGGTAACTGGACGGATTATCACGTATCGCTCAACTGGCGGGAAGATCTGGAGGCGCTTCATCTCGCCTGTGCATTCGACTTCCGCGTTCCCGACAACCGACTGAATGAGATGTACCGCCTGCTGGCACAGATCAACGAGCAGCTCTGGCTCGGGCACTTCGATCTGTGGACGCAAGAGGGGCTCGTCATGTTCCGCCATGCACTGCTGCTCAACGGCTCGGTATGCGCGCCGCAGCAGTGCGAGGCGATGCTTAAGGCGGCGCTCGAGGCCTGCGAACGGTACTATCAGGCCTTCCAGTTCGTGGTCTGGGCGGGTAAGGAAAGCCGAGAAGCGCTGGTTTCGACCATGTTCCAGACCGAGGGACAGGCCTGACACGCCGGCGCGCGCTCCTTTCGACCGGACAGACGCGCCATGCCTTTCAAACTCGATGGTCCCTTGCTTCTCGCCGGTGCCGGCAAGATGGGGGGCGCGCTTCTTGAAGGCTTCATGGCGCAGGGTCTGCCGGCCGGCGAGATCATCGTGCAGGACCCGTCGCCTCCGCCGGAGGTTGCGAACTTTCTGAGACGGTCCGGTATTCGTTACGAGGCCACGGTGGCGGCGCTCGACGCGGCACCGTCCGTCATACTGGTCGCGGTCAAGCCGCAGGTGATGGATGAGGTCTTCCCGCCGCTGGCGAAGCTCGCGGGGCCGGGCACCATCGTTCTGTCGATCGCGGCAGGAAAGACGCTCGCGAGCTTCCAACGGCATCTGGCGCCTCAGATCTGCGTCATCCGGGCCATGCCGAATACGCCGGCCCAGGTCGGGCGTGGCGTGACCGCTTGCGTGGCCAATGCCGCGACCAGCGCGGAACAGCGAGCTGTGGCGTCTGCGCTGCTCTCTTCCGTCGGTAGCGTCGTCTGGCTCGACCGTGAAGATCAGATGGATGCGGTGACGGCCGTCTCCGGTTCGGGCCCAGCCTATGTGTTCCTGGTCGCGGAGTGTCTGGCGGAGGCGGGACGCTCGGCGGGTCTGTCGCCGGATCTCGCGAACACTCTGGCGCGTGCCACAGTCGCAGGTGCGGGGGAACTGCTGCACAGGTCGGACCTCGATGCAGCCATCTTGCGCCGGAACGTGACGTCGCCCGGCGGGACCACGGCGGCGGCCCTCGACGTGCTCATGGCCAAGCCGGGACTTGAGGAATTGATGTCCGAAGCGGTTGCAGCCGCGGTCCGCCGCAGCCGCGAACTGGCGAAATAATGCTGGAGGTCATTCTCCGCCAACTCGCGGCCGCTTTTAGCGGTCGAGCCCCGGGTTGCCGCGGGAGGACGGGCCCGGTGGCTGATGCCTGGACTCCGCATACCGGGGATCGCGAAACTGGAGGAAACGTTTCGGCATCCCCGCTGAGCGGCAGGCATTCAGCCCGTGCAACCCTCTGATCTGCCTGGAGATCGACCTGAGGGTTGGTCGCGTAGACAGCGTCCGTTTCGGGAGATCTGGCCGGCGTCCACGCAAGCCTTATGTAACATTATACCATTTCATGCAAGCGCATCCGAAGCCGGCTCACGCGTTTGTGTAGAGGCACTGTGTCGTCACGCGTCCGTCACATATTTCAATTACTGTTGAAATATGAATGACGAACAGGCTGCCCTTGCACTATCGGCGCTGGCAAATGCTCGCCGTCTGGCTCTGTTCCGCGCGCTGGTTCGTGCCGGTCCTGCGGGACTGACAGCGGGTGAATTGGCATGCGCCGCTCAGCTGTCGGCCTCCGCGCTGACCTTTCACGCAAAGGAACTCGAGAGGGCCGGTCTCATCCAGTCGCAGCGCGATGGACGCTTTATCCGGTCGGCCATCAACGTGCCGGTCATGCGCGACTTGATCTCGTTTCTGACTGTCGATTGCTGCGGGGGGCGTCCGGACCTGTGTGGCATGGCTCCTGCTCCTCATCGCCGGCTGCGTGATGACGAACCCATCTGCTGCTCGCCGGCGGCTGGAAACAATGTCCCGACATGAGAGATGGTCCGTTCAACGTCTTGTTCCTATGCACGCATAATTCGGCGCGATCGGTCATCGCGGAGTGCGTGATGAATGAACTCGGCAAGGAGCGGTTCAAGGCCTTTTCAGCCGGAAGTCAGCCGAGCGGGAGGGTCAATCCGCACGCCATCGAAATGCTCGAGCAACTCAATTACGATGTGAGCGGGCTCAGATCGAAGTCATGGAACGAGTTCGCGGCACCCGATGCGCCGAAAATGGATTTCGTATTCACCGTTTGCGACGATGCGGCGAACGAAACGTGCCCCTACTGGCCGGGGCAGCCGATGACAGCGCACTGGGGACTGCCAGATCCGTCGCGAATGCTTGGATCGGAAGCGGAAGTGCGGGCGGCCTTCGCCGACACGCATCGCATGCTGTATCAGCGCATCAGCATTTTCCTGAACCTGCCGCTGAGCACCCTCGACAAGATGTCTCTTCAGTCGAAGCTGGATGAGATCGGGCGTATGCCGAGGGCTGCCGAAAGGGCGGAGCCGGAGGCGTGAAATCGCACTAGGTCATTTCATATCACTGGGACGCGGCGAGGGGGGTGCCGGTGACCGATAACTCGCTGTCGACGCGAGCCCTTTCCGAAGTGCTGGGAACGGCCATGCTGCTTGCGACCATCGTCGGCTCCGGCATCATGGCCGACGCGCTCTCGGGCGGAAATGCAGCCGTTGCGTTGCTTGCCAATTCTGTCGCGACCGGCGCCATTCTTGTTGTGCTGATCACGCTGTTCGGTACGATCTCGGGCGCCCACTTCAATCCGGCCGTGTCTCTCGTTGCCATGCTGTCGGGAAAACTGCCGCTCATTGCGTTTGCCGTTTACGTTACGGCACAGATGGCCGGCGCCCTGGCCGGCGTGCAACTGGCCCACATCATGTTCGATCAGCCGGTCATGCAGGTCTCGGAAACGACGCGGACAGGTTCGGGCCAATGGGTCAGTGAGATCGTCGCGACCTTCGGGCTCGTGCTCGCGATCCTGCTCGCCGAGCGGAATCGGCCGGAGTGGATTGGCCTGGTTGTCGGGCTCTACATCACCTCCGCCTACTGGTTCACCGCATCGACGTCGTTCGCAAATCCAGCCGTCACCGTGGCGCGCTCGGCGACAAACACATTTGCGGGCATCGCGCCGGCAAGCGCACCCGCGTTCATCGCTGCGCAGCTGGCAGGGGCAATGCTGGCCCTCGCGGTTGCCCGCTACTTTGCACGATAGCGGGCTGATCCGGCTACCAATCTGGTGCGCGGATGCCTACGTTATGAAAGAGCTGGAAAAACGGAGTGCGTCATGCTCGATCAATCGACGCTCAAGGGTCGCGTCATCGCGGCGACGTTGCGGCTGGCGGCCGAAAAGCCGTGGGACGATGTCCTGATGAAGGATGTCGCGGACGCGGCTGCCATCGATCTGGCCTCGCTGCGGCGCGAGTTTGCGTCCAAGGGCGCCATCCTGGGCGCTTTCATGCGGGCGGTGGACGACGCGGTGCTGGCCAGTGCGCCGAAGTTCACCGGAGCGGAGAATGCGCGGGACCGCATCTTCGACGTGGTGATGGCACGCTTCGATGTGCTGGCGCCCTACAAGGAGGCGCTGCGCAACATCGCAGCCGCGCGCCCCTTTGATCTTGACCTGATGCGGCGAGGCATGGCCTCGCAGGCGTGGATGCTGCATGCTGCTGGGGTGCGGACGGATGGTGTACTCGGCTCGTCGCGCGTCGCCGGTCTGGCCTCGGTCTATGCCAGCGTGTTCCAGACGTGGCTCGATGACGACGATCCGGGAACGGCGCGGACGATGGCAGCGCTGGACCGCCGGCTGAAGCGCGGGGAGCAATCCATGCGCATGTTGACGGACGTTGTCGACGGGGCGGACAGGGCCGCCTCGCGCATCCTCAAAATGTTCGGATGCGCCACCCGGCGCGAAACTCGTCCGGCGGCGCCGGTCGGAGCGGCGACACCGCCGCCGCCGTCGATCTGAGCCGGCGAGAAGCCGTTAGGCGGGTTTAAAAACCACCGAACATATTGTTGAAGAAGTCGTTGAGAGACGAGTTGTTAGGATTGTAGCGGCGTTTCTGGTTGCCGCTCGGCCCGCCGCCGAAGAAGAAGCCCCAATCGTCAGGGCCGCTATATTGCATGCGCGAGAATTTGACTGGCGCGAGATGATCGCGGCCCTTCGCGATCTGGTCGAATTGGCCTGCGAGCGCGAGTTTCACGCGCTGCTCGTGTCCATAGACGTCTTTGACGATTCGCTCGGTTCCATCTTCTCCGACGAGGCCGGTAAAGTAGGTGATGTGGACGGGGATCTTGCTGGCGAGCTGGACGGGTACTTCGTCGGGGTCGGATTGCTGGGTCTCATGGACCTGATCGGGTGACCAGCCCTTGTCCTGTTCCAGGAGCACTTCCGCGAGGCGCATGGGATTGCGCACCCGCATGCAGCCGTGGCTGAACGTACGAACTTCCGCGTCGAACAGGTTCTTGGTCGGCGTGTCGTGCAGGTAGACCGCGTGCTTGTTGGG
>JBLMYE010000039.1:0-5625 GCA_050258115.1 Deltaproteobacteria bacterium
GGCTTCCACGCTGAAGCGATCCGTGCCTGTCGCTCCCTCCCGGGCGGTGTAATAGACCCCGGTGCCGGCGACGCTGCGCCCCGCGCAGGTTCCCGCTGCGGACGCGGCGATCGTGGTCTCCTGACCCGGCCGCAACGATATCTCGCCCTGCAGGGGTTGCTTCACGACGGTGACGGTCGGGAAAGCAGTCGCGGCACAGCTGCTGTCCCAGCCCGCGAAGACGAAGACCCGCGCGGGCCGGCCTGGAACGACGGGGGCCGTTCGCGTCGCCGCATCCTGCGTCGGCTGGTCTGCCGTCGCGACCGAAGCCGGATCCGGAGAGGAGGTACACGCAGAAATCAAAAGACCGGCGAGCACCGCCATGGCACGGAGAAGGACGGGCATTGAAAACCAATGGAACGATGACCGGAGAAGTCCCTGCGGCTTGTCGGACATTGCCATCGCCCGGTCAACCGCACTACGTTCGCATGATAGGAGCGCACGGATATTCGATGCAGACCAATTCTGAAGCCCGGGAGCCCGACGTTGCGGCAACGAAGCGCAACGCGCGGCTGCCCCATCTCGTGCGCTTCCTCGGCTTGCACATGGCGACCGGGCTGGCGGTCGGCGTGCTGATCGCCTCTCTGATGATCTTCACGAACCTGGCGGGCATCAAGGATCTTCTTGTGGAAACGCAGGAACCGTTCATCGCGATTTTCCTGCTTTATGCGTTCAACGCGCTCACGTTCGGCAGCGTGGCGATGGGCATTGCCGTGATGACGATGCCTTACGACGGCATCTGCGACATGCGCGATCCCGGCGACGGCGGCGACCTGGGGCCCTTGCGCTGATCTAGACCTGCAACGACGGTGCGAGCATCAGGCGGTGCGGTATCATCGTCGATCGCGCGAATCCGAAGCTTTCGTAGAACGAACGGGCGGCCGTGTTGTCGTGATCCGCGAGCAGCGTGATGCGCCGCGCGCCGTCACTGCGAGCCTGTTCGATGATGCCGGCCATCAATCGCCGTCCGGTGCCCTTCCGCCGCTCGCCCGCAGCAACGATCACATCCTCCAGCATGGCCACCTTGGCGCCGAGATAGGTCGAGACCGTGTAGTGGAGCACACCCATTCCGGCGATATGCCCATGCCGTTCGGCCACCATGATCCGCACGGCGTCCTCGCGCTCGAACAACAGCGTGAGACCGCGGATCTGCAGCGTCCGGTCCGGAGAAAACTCCCGCTCCAGAGCGAACAGATCGCCCAGAAGAACGGCGAGCGCCGGGATGTCGGCACGGGTCGCCATTCGAATGGAAATCATCTTCACCACTCCCTGGACTTGCCGCAATGGGGCATCAAATGTAACATAGTTACAAGAACCGGTGCGTCCGGAAAACAGCTGCCGAAGGGCAGCACCTTGGGAGTGAAACATGAAGCATCTTCTCGCAGCCGCTGTCGTCACCGGCCTCGCGATGTGTCTGCCGATGACCGGCGCCGGGGCGGCGTCGCTGGTTTCGGCTAAGAAGCTCGAAATCAATGTGGAAGAGGCGAAAGCCGAGGCCGAGCGGGTTGCCCTCTGGGACAAGATCGGCGGCTGGTGCGCGATCGCCGAGTGGCACCCCGCGATAGCCAAGTGCGAGGACAGCAAAGAGGGCGATGCCGAGTTCCGCACGTTGACGCTGAAAGACGGCGGCGTCATCAAGGAGAAGCTGCTCGAGAGAGGGAGCACGAGCTACAAGTACGAAATTATCGAGAGTCCGCTCCCGGTCAAAAACTATACAGCGATGTTCTCCGTCGCCCCAGACGACGATGATCTCGACGAGATCAACGTGATGTGGTCCGCCACGTACGATGCCAACGGCAAGGACGACAAGGAAGCGCGGAAAGTGATCGACGGTATTTTCAAAGCCGGCTTCGACAGCATCAAGGCGAAGCATGCCGGGGCACCGGCCGGTGACGGCAAATAGCCGAGCCCCCTCAGCACGTCAGTTTGCCCAAAGACACGGGCCGGACGATTGCTCGTCCGGCCCTGTCTTATTCTCAAACCTGTGAACGCCGCGCCGGTTACCAGCCGAAGCCGAAGTAGACGCCGGGCCGACGGTACCAGCCATAGCCAGGACCCCAGCCGGGTCCGTACCAGCCCGGACCATAGCCATAGTACGGGCGATAGTATCCGTAGGGCCGATAGTAGCGGTAGGGCCGGTAAGGCCGCCAGTACCTGCGATAGTACGGCCGCCGATAATAGCGGCGATACCGAACCTCTTCCGTGGCCCTGGCATCCGTCTTCGCCGCACTGGTCGCGACGCCAGCGCCGCCAAGCGGCGCCGCAGTTGAGGGAGCCGTCAACGCGACCGCGCCGAGCAACGTAGCTGCCGCGACGGTCATTTTCATTTTCATGCCGATCTCCTCGATCTCAGAAGCTAAGCACTTCCCCATGACTTAAACAGTTAGTAAGCCGCGCCATTGGTTGCAAGCCACTAGGCCGTGAACGCAACTCCGGACCGAATTCAATAGGCATCGGAAACATTTGAGCATTTGACCCGACGGGTGCCCGGCGGCGCTGGCTCGGGTGCCCTGCAAGGTCCCGTCCATGCACCGCTCAACGCAACTCAAGGGTGTCGCGAGCCGAACCCGAGCGGCAGTTCCGGCGGAACTTTTCCCGGACAATCCCCGCGCCGCCATTTGACGGGGCTCAATTTACCGCTAGGATGCTGCGCTGGGATGTCGCACCGCAATAAGTGCGGCGCAGCGCCACGGCCTTGGGAGCAAAACGCATGGCACCGCCGAAACCGCACGATTGGCCGCAGGTTCGCAGCGTCTCGCTGGACGACCTCAATGAGGCGGTTGTCGCCGGCATCGCCGATTTCCGCGCGCATCCGGGTTACGGCATTGCTATCGGTCTGGCATTTGCGTTCGCCGGCTGGATCCTCTTTCTGGGTCTAGCCGAACTGGGACTGCCGTTCCTGATCTACCCGCTGGCGATGGGCTTTGCCCTCGTGGCGCCGTTTGCCGCCGGAGCCTTTTACGCGGTGAGCGATCTGCGGGAGCGCGGCCAGCCGGTGACCCCTGCCGCCGTCATCCAGGGGCTGAGCCGTGAGCGCCATCGCCGCGACCTGGGATGGATGGCGCTGGTGACATTTCTGGCTCTCATCCTCTGGCTGGAAATCGCGGCCGTTCTCACCTTTGCGTTCGGCGGCGTGAACACCTTCGACAGCGGCTATCTTTCGAAACTGCTCGACAGTCCCGCCGGACTGATCCTGCTCATCATCGGGAATTTCGCCGGAGCGGCGATCGGCTTCGCGGTCTTTGCGATCACGGTCATCTCGTTTCCAATGCTCTATCATCGCGACACCGACTTCATCACGGCCATGGTCACGAGCGTCCGCCTCGTTGAGAAAAACCCGATCACGATGCTCGCATGGGCCGTTTTCATCGGTTTCATCGTGGCGCTATCGGTGATGACGGCTTTCCTGGGCCTCATCGTTTTATTGCCGATCATTGGCCACTCCACGTGGCATCTCTATCGCATGGCCGTGGAACCCGTGCGCGAGAGCACGCCGATTGCGCAAGTGCAGTCGCCAACGCTGAGCGCCGATCTCATTCCCGCCCGCCTCGTCCAGGGCTGAAAGCTTCGGACGGTTGCGGCCGGGCCGCAGCAGTGCATGGCATACCAGGTTCTTCATAGGTAAACTGCCCCGGTCGTGCTCGGCGCGTCCGGGGCAATTTTTTGGCTTGATGCAAACCATACGTTTGCCTGTGATCGTGCGCTAAAGAGCCGGCGGAAGGGATCGGACGCAATCGCCGCGTGCCGCTATAAGGATTGCAATGCAGATGTTACGAATAGCCGTTGCCGCTGTTGCAGTCGCCGTCGCCACGATGACGGTCTCGGCCGCCGATCCGCTGGCCTCGCTCGCCGGCTCCGAGTGGGGCTTCCCCGACGCCGGCGATGCCTACGTCCAGTTCAAGGAAAAGGATGTCTCAGGCTTCGCGGGCTGCAACCGGTTCCGCGCTACATACACGTTCGACGGCGGAGCGCTGACGCTCGGGCCGCTCGCCACGACGCGGATGGCCTGTCCTCCCGAAAAAATGGAGATCGAACGCAAGGTGCTCCAGATTCTCCAGGCCGCGAAGTCCGCTGAATCGAGCCATAAGTCGCTGATCCTGAAAGACGCGACGGGCGCCGGGCTTGCCACGTTGCAACGGCGCGACTGGGATTGATCTGACGTCGCCGCACGCGCCACGCATCCCGAAGCGGTGGTGCAACAAGTTCGCAAGGCCGCGCCGGCCGCCGGGATCGTTTATTTGCCCCCCGCGACTCTCCCGCCCTCGCTCCTTTTTCTAATTCAGTGTTCTTTACCGTCGCACAAGTGCCGCCATGCCTACTTTCCCAACCCCCAGACCTCCTCCCGCACGCGGATGTCGGCGAGGATGCGGTCTATGAGGAGGCAGGTCCGCTTGAAAAGGTCGGAGCCGCGGCGGTAGTCGGCGCCGGCGTAGAAGTCGACGCGGCCTGCGCGGAACAGTTCTTCGCACGTCTTCGGCGAAAGCTCCGGATTGTAGACTGCGATCGCAGCCCCGCCGGACTTCTTCATCAGCGCCATGGAGGGCACGTCGGTTTCGCCGTCGCCGAAGTAGATCATGTTCGCCCACGGGATCGGCCGCTGGTCTTCCGGCATGTGGCCGTTGATGCTCTCTCCCAGATCCTCGATGCCCTTGTTGATGCGGAAGAGATACTGCGTCTTGCCGGTGTCGGTGATGACGCGCTTGGGGAACGG
Organism: Deltaproteobacteria bacterium; assembly: GCA_050258115.1. Lineage (GTDB taxonomy): Bacteria > Pseudomonadota > Alphaproteobacteria > Rhizobiales > Hyphomicrobiaceae > JAGVSR01. Next base: position 4,751 of record JBLMYE010000039.1, read on the forward strand.
CGTTTCGTAAGGCTCGAACCAGTATTCGCTCGCGAACACGTTGTGAAAGTGCGGGTAGATCGGCGTGCCCTCGATGATCTCCGCGAGGCCCGACGAAATGAGATAGTGGCGCAGCGTGATGCCGGCCGTTTCAGCGCGCAGCCGCACGTAGGCGCCGATTTCGTCGAACCAGTCGCGGACCCCCGGATAGAGCGCGACCGAGGCGCCCTGGCGGACGAGTGCTTCCCGGTCCACGGCGAGGCCCTTCTCCTTCGCCTTTTTGTACATGAGGTGCATGTAGGTGATGAGCGGGTCGGCCTGGCGCTCGCGGGCAATGCGCGTGCACTCGGCCCAGAAGTCCTTCGGATCGATGCCAAGTTGGGGCAGGAACGAGTATTCCTGCATGGGCCGGGGCGAGAGCGTGCCGTCGAAGTCGTAGACGAGGGCGATGGTTTTCTTGGTGTATCCGTCGCGTGCCGAACCGGCGTGGTTTGCATCGCGCGCTTCGCCGCGCGTGCTGCGGTGGAGGGCTGGCGTTTCAACGGGCGGTGACGCATTGGTGTTGGCGGCTACCGAGTGCGCCGGCGACGACGATGAGCGCGCGCCCGCATCGGCCACCTTGCCTGATCCTGATTTCCTGCCCGCTACCCGAGCCGCCCCACGATCTGACATATCCCGCTCCGATCCGCCGATACAACCGGCGGACAGTCACGCGATTCGGGTGACGGCAGGAAGGCGGGGCAGGGCCGTCTCCCCGTCGACTTTTAAAGCCGGGATCCGGACGTGGCGCAGAAGAAGACCTAATGCTTTCCGCCGCAGCAGCCTTCGCCCTGGCCCTTGCCAGCGCCGCCGCAGCATCCGCTGTCGGGCCCGTGGTCGTGATGGTGATCGTGCGC
>JBLMYE010000040.1:0-4830 GCA_050258115.1 Deltaproteobacteria bacterium
GCTCGTCGAGATCGACAAGGATGAGATCCGCTGGGGCGCCCTTCTGCAATCTCCCGCCGGGCAGGCCAAAGATTTTCGCCGGATTGACGGTCATTGGCCGCAACAGCGTCGGAAGCGAAACTTCGCCCGAATGGTAGAGACGAAGTGCGGCCGCAAGAAGCGTTTCTAAACCCACAGCACCATCAGCCGCCTCTGCGAACGGGCGCCGCTTCACATCCGCGTCTTGCGGGTCGTGACTGGAAACGATCGTGTCGATCTCGCCATTCGCCACGGCTGTGACCATCGCCGCGCGATCGTCCTCCCGCCGCAGCGGCGGACGCATTTTCAGGAAGGTACGGTAGGACCCGATGTCGTTTTCGTTCAATGTGAGATGATTGATGGAAATCCCGCATGTGACGGGCAGTCCGCGTGCCTTTGCATTTCGAATGATGGCGAGGCTTTCGGGACAGGTGATCGTCGCGGCGTGATACCGGCCTCCTGTCATCTCCACGAGACGCACGTCGCGCTCCAGGGTTATGATCTCGGCCATCTTGGAGATGCCGGGAAGTCCCAGACGCGTCGCCACCTCGCCTGAATTCATGCCGCCGTTGCCCGAGAGATACGGGTCTTCCGTATGGTGTACGATCAAGGCCCCGAAGTCGCGCCCATAGAGGAGTGCGTTCTTCATGACACGCGTATTGGCCACACTCGCCTTGCCGTTGGAAAAAGCGACGGCACCCGCTCGCTTGAGAAGGCCGATCTCGGTCATCTCCTCGCCCTTGAGTCCCTTGGTAACCGCCGCCATGGTGTGGATATGCACGATGGCGTTGTCGCGCGCGCGGCGCTGAATGAAATCGACGAGCGAAACCTGATCGATCACCGGATCGGTTTCGGGCATCACGATCATGGTGGTGACGCCTCCGGCCGCAGCCGAATGGCTGGCGGTCTTCAGAGTCTCGCGGTGTTCGAACCCAGGCTCTCCCGTAAACACCTGAGCGTCGATCAGCCCAGGACAGAGAACCCGTCCCTTGCAGTCGATGACGTTGGCGCCCTCAGGCGCGTTCCGCCTCAGCGACGCTCCGAGATCTGCAATCATGCCATCCTTGACGTACAAACCGCCGGGTTCGTCACGATTTGTATCGGGATCGACAAGGCGCGCATTGATGAAAGCTGTCGGTGCCGAGGTCTTGCGATTTTGAGCGGGGGGAGATGTTGGGTTCATGGATCTCACGCGCTCTAGGATCTCGATGTTTCGGTCGTGGGAAGATTCATGGCCAGCGCCTCGAGAACGGCCATGCGAACCGCCACACCCATTTCAACCTGCTCCCGGATAACGCTGCGCGGGTCGTCGGCGATCGTAGAAGCGATCTCCACGCCGCGGTTCATCGGTCCCGGGTGCATCACGAGCGCATCGGGCTTCGCGCGGGCAAGCTTTTCGTGGTCAAGACCAAAGAAGTGGAAATACTCGCGTACCGTCGGCACATAAGAGCTTTCCATGCGCTCCCGCTGCAAGCGCAGCATCATGACGACATCGGCTCCCTCGATCCCCTTCCACATATCGGTAAAGACCTCGACGCCGAGCCTTTCCGGCTTGGCCGGCAGCAATGTCGACGGCGCAATCAACCGGACGCGGGCTCCCATCGTGTTCAGAACATCGATATTCGAGCGCGCGACCCGTGAATGCAGAATATCACCGCAGATCGCGACGGTGAGCCCGGCGATGCGCCCTTTCGCGCGCCGGATCGTCAGTGCGTCGAGAAGCGCCTGCGTAGGATGCTGGTGCGCGCCGTCACCGGCATTGATGACGGAACAGTCTACCTTCTGAGAAAGAAGCTCCACCGCGCCCGCCGCGTGATGGCGCACGACGATGATGTCGGGTCGCATGGCATTAAGCGTGATGGCGGTGTCGATTAGCGTCTCGCCCTTCGTGACCGAAGACGTGGCGACGTTCATGTTCATGACGTCGGCGCCCAGTCGCTTGGCGGCCAGTTCGAAGGAAGCCTGTGTTCGCGTTGAACTCTCAAAGAAGAGATTGATATGTGTCCGGCCGCGCAGAACCTGCCGCTTCTTCTCGGCCTGAGGCGGCGAGTCGGCGTTCTTGTCGGCAAGATCAAGTAGAAAATCGATTTCGGGCACCGTCAGCTTCTCGGTCGAGAGAAGGTGGCGGTGGGAGAAGCCTTTGATCTGCTTCTGTGAAGAGTTGGCCATTAAAGCCGTGTGTATACGCGCTCGATCCGCGCTGGGCAAGACCTCTCCGGCCCCGGCCCAAACCGGGCGACGGCAAGGTTGCAATGTGCTTAAAAGTTCCTCTCCAGGAGGCAGTTGAGGCATGAGTGACCGCTTCGCGACCCACGTTGTGACGAATCAGGTGCCGCCTCTCACGGACATAAACCTGTTCGCATCGGACGCTGCCTTGACGGAGGCGGTCACCCGTGAGGGCGCGGCATCATCGGCCCGCATGCTGAATGCGTTCGGCCTGACCACGGGCTCTCAGGAAGCGCGCGAATTAGCGTTCCTCGCTAATCGCCATTTGCCGGAGTTGTCGGCATACGACCGTTACGGCCGCCGGCTGGATGTCGTGACTTACCACCCATCCTACCACGAACTGATGCGGATTTCGTGTGCGGAAGGCTTGGCCAACTCGGTCTGGTCGCACCTCGGACCCGCGGGCGGTACACTCGAGAAATCCGCGCATGTCATTCGCGCCGCCAACCTCTATCTCGCTGCCCAGATGGAGCCGGGCCACTGCTGTCCGCTCACGATGACGAATGCCGCAGTCCCCGTATTGCTGCGCAACGAGGCGCTGGCTCGCGACTGGCTGCCGCTCGTTCTGTCTCGAACCTATGATTCCCGCTTCGAACCCGCGGCGCTGAAAGCGGGTCTGACGATCGGGATGGGAATGACCGAGAAACAGGGCGGAACAGATGTTCGGGCCAATACTACGCGGGCGTTACGAAGCGAGGACGGGCTCTTCGCGATCACCGGTCACAAGTGGTTCATGTCGGCGCCGATGTCAGACGCATTCCTCGTGCTCGCGCAAACCGAAGGTGGACTGTCACTCTTTTTCATGCCGCGCTTTCTTCCGAATGGAACGGTCAATGCGATCCGTTATCAGCGGCTGAAGGACAAGCTCGGCAATCGCTCGAACGCCTCGTCCGAAGTCGAATTTCAAGACGCCTTGGGCTGGCTCATCGGCGAGGAAGGCCGCGGCGTCACCAATATTGTCGAGATGCTCACGTATTGTAGGCTCGATTGCGCCGTCTCATCGGCGGGACTCATGCGCTCCGCCGTGGCGATGGCCGTACATCACGCGGAGCATCGCACTTGCGCTGGCCGTGCGCTCATCGGCGAAACCCTGATGCAGCAGGTCCTCGCAGACCTCTCCCTCGATGTCGAGGCGGCCGTTGCGCTGTCGTTCCGCCTGGCGCGCTCTTTTGACCGTGCGCGTGATCCGCGGGCGGCGGCATGGCGGCGTCTGATGACACCGGTCACGAAATACTGGGTGACCAAGATCGCGGCGCCCCTGATGGCCGAAGCCATGGAATGCCTGGGCGGGAACGGCTACGTGGAAGAGTGGCCGCTCGCGCTGCTCTATCGCGAGGCGCCCGTGAACGCGATATGGGAGGGCTCGGGCAACGTGATGGCGCTCGACGTCCTGCGTGTTCTCCAGAAGGAACCCGGCGTCGTCGAACTCGTCACGGACGAACTGCGGGCTGCGACAGCCGGTGATGCGGCGCTTTCGGCCGCCTTCGATCGGCTGCTCGCGGTGCTCTACGAGCCCCGGCTGCTCGATGCCCGGGCCCGTCAACTGGTCGAGGACCTGGCTAAACTCGCTGCGGCAGCCATCCTTCGTTCGCAGGGCAACTTGGCCGTCGCCGACGCCTTCATCGCAACCCGCATCACCGGCCGGGCACGATCGACCTACGGCCAGGGCCTGGAGAGTTTCGACTTGAAGGCTCTTCTGGAGCGCGCCACGCCCAATCGTTCCGGCTGATCAGGGCAGACGCGCCCTCCGGGCGTCTCGGCGGGGAAGAACCTGATTTGCGGGTTGCGAGGTGCTTCCGCCTGGGTTACACGAAGCCCGCGTTCAACGCCTAGATTTGCCGCCCCTTCCAATCAAGTCGGGAAGGAGCGCGGGAGATGCCCTCTCCAGGGGGTATCGCGAACAGAGCTTTTTCATGGTGTTAGCTGCCGTAGCTCAGTGGTAGAGCACTCCCTTGGTAAGGGAGAGGTCGAGAGTTCAATCCCCTCCGGCAGCACCAGAGTTTCCCAAACAAAAACAAGGGGTTGAGCGCGTTTCGCGGCTTGCGCTCGTGCGCGCCGAAAGTGCTCGGGGTAGCGCTCTGGGTAGCGGAAAACGAGTGAGTGTTGTTCGCTGCACCTCAATGGTCGCCGAGGTAAGGCAGTACAGTCTGCGTCCAACGTGCTGAGCTTTCGCTGGAGGGACTATCTCAGCGTCTGCTCCGCCACATTCCGGTTACGATGGGTCCATCGCCCGGTGCTTGAAACGAAGATACGGCGACAAAGCCGACACTCTCATATCTATGATTGTTGTTTGGATTACTCGACTCCAAATAGGCCGGCATGTGTTCGGCATCGATCCGGGCCAAATTCTCCTCAAGAAGCGCCATGCCGAGGCCCCGCCCCCGGTGCTTCCGCGCCGTTCCCAGTAGGCTGAGGTAGTAGTGCGGTTCATGCCTTGGATGAGCACGGCCAAAGCGGACCAACAGCTCACCGACGTCCGGCGCTCGGGAGCCAACAAGATCTTCTAACCGAGCAGGGACACCCAGTTCGGCGTCGGGTGAAAGCTCGGTCCCGTCTGGCGGGATCCACACCGACACAGCCTCGTAC
>JBLMYE010000041.1:0-6052 GCA_050258115.1 Deltaproteobacteria bacterium
TGCGATCATCCAGTACGAAGCAAACCTCGTGTATTCGGACGAGCCCGGCGCGGTGAACGAAAGCATCGCCGACATCTTTGGCGCCCTCATCGAGTTCTATGCAAAATCCGGAAGGGCGAACTGGCTACTAGGCGAAGACGCGCCGGGCTACACGCCGGAGCGTCCGCTGCGGTCACTCGCAAATCCCAATCTCACCTCGCCCGACGGCACGTCGCTTTTCGACAGATCCCAGCCTTTCTCCACTTCAAATCGCGGCCAACCCGACCACTACGGCGATCTCGTATCTCCCGCCGACCAGATATGCGCAACGACCTGGCTCAACGACAACGGTTGCGTGCATTTCAACAGTGGCATCCTGAACAAGTTCGCTTATCTCATCGCTGAGGGAGGGGTGCATCGCGGAACCGCGGTCGCGCCTTTGGGCCGCCAGAAACTCGCCCATCTCACCTACCGTACGCTGACGGCTAACCTCAATCAGACCGCTACGCTCGTCGAAGCTGCCGAAGGATTTCTCCAGTCGTGTCTCGATCTCACGCAAAAGAAGGGGTCCGGCTTCACTGAGAAAGACTGCGATCAGGTTCTGGCAGCGCAGCAGGCGGTGGGGCTCGTCTACGGCAGTTCATGAGCGCGCCAATCCCGGCGTCACTCGTCTACAGCTGAGCCATCACGCGGGCTGCGCCACAACGCCCGACTGCACGATCATCTTGAGCATGACGGCAGCGCCGCATTGCTTGGAGACCGCATTCGCATCCCAGACATTGTCGGCAACGAATTTCCCCTTCGTGTAATGGTTGGAGAAGCTCCAGAGATACGGCGTGTTGATCTTGTAAAGCAGACGTGAACGCCAGCCGTTGTAGGCCTCCCAGCGATAGAGCATGCGCGCCAGGTCCCAATCGGTCAGATCGGCAAACTTGTCGTAACGCAGGGCATCGACGGCACTCGAATGCCAATCCGTCGGAGGATTCCACGCCGCCGGACGTCCCTTCGGTACCTGCACCGTGCGTGACCTCAGCGGATCACCATTATGCAGGTGCTTGTTGAAGTCGAAGGCGCACTCCATGCCGTGAATGATGCCGACGAAATACCAGGGCACGCAGATCTCGTCCTCGATCTTCTGATAGCGCTCACGGCGGGCGGAATCGGCCAACTTGTCGGTGTACCACTTCACTTCGGAGAACTTGTCACCGCGAATTTCGCAACTCTGAAACAGGGAACGATAGCCGTCAGCAACATCCTCGAACTTCGGCGCCTTGACCGTTGGCGCCGCACCGGGCGGGCCCGCTTCATCGGGAGCTTCGCGCGGCATCTTCTCCGCCTGAAGCACCTTGCCGAGCAAAAGGCTCGCCTCCTGCTTCAAATCTTCCGCGGCATCGGCCTTTTCAATCGTAGCCGAGGCGATGGCACCGTCCAGACTATCCAGGAAATCGACGATGGCCGGCATCGTCACAGAGTAGTCGTCGGAAAGGCTCTCCGGGCCGATCGACATGCGCGGCACGGCAAGTCCGAGTTTCTGCGCCGACAATGTCAGACGGCCAAGCTCGCTCCAGACGGGCGACACGGGTCCAGCACCCGGCAGGGCGTCCTGCGCCAGCACGCCGTTCCCTCTGATGACGGGGCTGGTCAGGGCCGCGACCGTGCCTCCGACGAAAAAGCGGCGGTCACACGTAAATGGTCGAACCATCAGCAATTTCCCCCAATCAGCTACGCGGAGCGACCTGCCCCCCAGCGGGATTATGCCACCCCAAACATGCAGCGCCCAGCCCTTGCCAAGCGTTCTCAGCCGAGAGTGACGCCACACATTTGTGGCCAATTGAGCCCCTCGAGAGTGCCGGCTTTCGGCCGGTACTCGCATCCGATCCATCCATTGTAGCCGCTCTCGTCGATTGCGCGGAAGATCGCCGCATAATCGATCTCGCCACACGCGGGTTCGCTGCGGTCGGGTGGATTGGCACATTGGTAGTGGCGCGTTATCGCCCTGAACTCCGCAATCGCATCGATCACGCCTCCCTGCATGCGATGACGATGATAGATGTCGAACTGAAGACCGAGATTGGGAGCGCCCGCATCCTGGATGACGGCGCGCGCCTCCTCCGTGGATGTCAGAAAGTACCCGGGCATGTCGAAGGTATTGATGGGCTCGATTAGAATGTCGATGCCGTCAGCGCGCGCCCACTCTGCCGCGAGTGTGAGGTTCCTCAGATAAACGCTGCGATCGGTTCCGTGTTGGTCGAGCCCAGCCATGGCGTGCAGGCGCGGACAACCGAGCACTTCCGCGTAACGCAGCGCCAGATCGACGCCCGCAGCGAACTCGTCTTCCCGGTCGCGCAGCGCCGTGATGCCCCGTTCTCCTTCATCCCAGTGGCCCGGCGGTAGATTGAAGAGAACGACCTGGAGCCCGTTTCCCTCGACTCGCGCGCGAATTTCAAAAGCGTCGAAGCCATACGGAAACAAGAATTCGACGCCTTTGAAGCCCGCCCTCGCTGCGGCGTCGAAGCGGTCGAGAAAAGGAACTTCCGTAAAGAGCAGGCTGAGATTTGCAGCAAAGCGCGGCATTCGGGCTCTCAATCGATTGAAGGTTTCGTGCGGCGCAGCCGCTTCACATCGCCCCGCTTGCCCTTGGCATCGAGCCGCCTCGCACGCGACGCCTTCGACGGCTTCGTCGCGATGCGCTTTTTCGGCTCGTGCAGGGCTTGCCGGACGAGATCGGCCAGACGGGCACGCGCATCCTCACGGTTGCGCTCTTGCGTGCGAAAGCGCTCGGCACGAATGACGAGAATACCCTCGTCCGTCATGCGGCGCCCCGCGAGCGCCACGAGCCGGTCTCGAACCGCCACCGGCAACGAACCTTGACGAACGTTGTAGCGAAGCTCGACGGCCGTCGATACCTTGTTGACATTCTGCCCGCCCGGTCCCGAAGCGCGCACGAACCGTTCCTCGATTTCGCGCTCGTCCAGAGTCATGGTGTCTGTGATGCGCAAGACGGCACACTCATAATCCGGAGCCGCGATCAGCGCGCGCCGATATCCCAGTAGTCGTTGCGAAAGTACAGCAGCGGCTCGCCTTCGGTTCGAAACCGCCCGTCGATCACCCGTCCGATGAAGATCGAGTGTGTCGAGAATTGATGCTCGTCGAGCAGTTCACAATCAAGGCACGCCAGCGCACCCGACAGCACGGGCGATCCGGTCTGAAGCGCATCCCAGACCGCATCACCAAGGAACCTCTGCTCACCCGAGTGACTTCCCTTCCCAGAGAACCGTTCGGCCAGAGATTGATGCTCGCGCGCCAAAATATTGACCGTGAATGCCCGCGACGCGACGATGACACCGTGCGTGCCCGACCGACGTTGAACGCAGACGAGCACGGTCGGCGGACTGTCGGAAAGCGACGAGAAGGCGGTCGCAGTGAGCCCCGCGCGCGCCCCCGGCCGGCCGGCCGCGATGATGGTAACGGCACCCGCCTGATGGCGCATGAGGGCGCGGTAGCGGGCGGCGTCCATCGAGTGCGGTGCTCCTGAATTGAGGGGAGATACGGTTGATTTATACGCACCGATTGCCGAACGGATCGGCACCCGTCAACTTAAAACCAGCCCTTGAGATCGCGCGCGATCTCGCGCGCGGCATTGCGCCCCGGTAATCCGGTGACGCCGCCGCCGGGATGGGCTCCCGATCCGCACAGGTAAAGGCCTTCGATGGGCATGCGGTAATCCGCATAACCCAGGACGGGCCGCGCCGAAAACAATTGGTCCAGAGACAACTGACCATGAAAGATATCGCCGTCGACCAGACCGAAGCGGCGTTCGAGATCGAGGGGCGACAGCAACTGCATCCCAAGAATGGACGGCCGGAAATTAGGCGCATGCCGCGTCACGGTCTCGACCACGACCTCAGCAAACCGCTCCTTCTCGCGCGGGTCCTCCCACGACCTGTCACCCGGCAGTCTCGGCGCCACATGCTGCACGAAGAGCGACGCCACATGCCGTCCGGGCGGCGCCAGCGTCGAGTCAAGCACCGAGGGGATGAGCATTTCAACGACGGGGGCATGCGCCCAGCCATCGCGCCTGGCATCAAGGAATGCCCGTTCCATGTACTCCATGGTCGGCGCGATCAGGATGCCCGATCCGTGGTGCGCCTGCGGCTCGCGCCCTGGACGCGCGGTGAAGTCCGGCAGTTCGCTGAGCGCGACATTCATACGGAAGGTCGCTGAAGCGGTTTTGATGTGCCGGAGACGCTGACCGATCGCCGGCTCGACGTCGGCGGGCGCGACGAGATCGCGAAACAGAAGCTTCGGCCCGACGTTGGCGGCCACGGCCCGCGCCCGGACGAGCTCTCCGCTCTTCAATTCGACGCCGGTGGCCCGTCCTCTCTCGACCACAACGCGCGCGACTGGCGCGTCGACACGGATCACCGCTCCCGCCTTCCCGGCCGAACGCGCCATGGCCTGACTGATGGCCCCCATGCCGCCCACAGCGTGCCCCCAGACGCCGGGCTTTCCGTTCACCTCGCCGAAACAATGATGAAGTAGGACATACGCAGTCCCAGGTGTCGAAGGCGCGGCATACGAGCCGACGATGCCGTCGAAAGCGAACAGCGCCTTGACGTGCTCGTTCTCGAACCAGGGATCCAGAAAATCTGCGGCACTCTTCGTGAACAGATCGACCAGAAGCCGCTGATCCTCCAGACCCAGACCGAGAACCCGACGCCCGATGGCGCCGCCTTTGATCAGCTCCACAATCCCGCCGCCGGCATTGGGTGGCGTCTTGCGCGTCAGATCGCGCAGGACGGCCGCTGCACGCTCCAGCGCCGCGTCATACTCGGGATAGCGGGCCGCGTCGCGCGGCGAGAACCTCGCGATCTCAGACTGCTTGGCTTCCATCCCGTAGGGCCAGAAAAACGCCCGCTCCTGGTCGATGGGCATGAAGTTGGCGGCCGGCCGCTCAATGATGCTCAGCCCGTTGGCGTGGAGATCGAGATCGGCAATGACGCCGGGGTCCAGAAGGCTGACGGTGTAGGAGGCGACCGAGTTGCGAAAGCCTGGATGAAATTCCTCGGTCAGCGCCGCGCCACCCACGACGCTGTTCTTCTCCAAGACGATCGTAGAGAGCCCCGCGCGTGCGAGATAGGCCGCCGCAGTCAACCCGTTGTGCCCGCCACCGATGATCGCCACGTCATACGACGACTGACCATCACTTACTCGTTCCGTCAACGGTCAACCTCCATGCGTTGGCGAACGGCCGGCACCCCTCGCCAACTCTTTACGCACATTCGCCGACAGCGCGCGGGGGCTCGACGGCTCGAGGCGTAGCTGATAGAGCGGCGTTAACCAATCCCGTTTGCGAATCATTCATGAATTTGACACGAAGATTCCCGTTGATCCGGCGGAGTGAAGGCCATGCAGTCGACAGAAGTTCAGCCGCTCGACGCCGCCGCGGGTGATGTTCTCCCCACGGCAGCCCCCTGCATCCGCAATGTCCTCATGGGTTTTGCGTTGACGGCGCTCGTTCCGGCGGTTTTCTGGACCGCGCTCTCGACAGGCATCGTAATCTCACTGGGCTATGAGCCTGACGCCGGCACGATCGCCCTCACAGCCTCCACGATCGTCCTGTTCCTGGGGCTCGTGTTCGCGATGCTGAGGGCAAAACCCGTTTGATTGGCCGCCCGCGACCGCTTATTCCGCGGCCGCCCGCGACTTCGGCTGAACCTCGACCATGTAGTCGTTGAGAAGAAGTTCGCAGAATTTTCCGGGCGTATAGGTATGCGGGCCGATCTCACGAACCGGCGTGATCTCGGCGGCCGTACCGGTGATGAACACCTCGGAGAAGGAATCCAGTTCGTCTGGAAGAATGGTGCGCTCTACGACCTTGATGCCGCGACGTTTGGCGAGTTCGATCACAGTCTGCCGCGTGATGCCGTTGAGGAAGCAGTCTGCCGTCGGCGTATGCAGCGCACCGTCCTTGACGAAGAACATGTTCGCGCCGGTACACTCGGCGACATGTCCCCGATAGTCGAGCATCATCGCGTCGGCATAACCGGCGCGTTCGGCCCGATGCTTTTCG
>JBLMYE010000042.1:0-4046 GCA_050258115.1 Deltaproteobacteria bacterium
GAGACTGGAACGATGACGCGTCCACAAACGTTTCCGTTGCCGTCTCTGCACCGCGTGCGATCGGCCGGGTCGAAGACCACGCGGTCGCGATCGAGCTTGGTGTCCTGGGAGGACAGTTCCATTCCCGCGAGCAGGGTGTGGCGAATGCCGTTGCCCATGTCCCAGCGGTAGGTCGCGTCCGTCTGGTTGATGAGGCTCTGGCGATCGGTTCCCATCGAATAGCCTTCGATCTGGTAGGTGCCGTTGGCGGCCACCTGCGTGGCGGCGTACACGTTCGAATAGAACTTGTCGTAACTGGCAAAGAAGGTGTGGTTGCGGAAATTCACGCCGCTGTCGAAGCGATGCTCGATCGTGGCGGTCGCTGTATGGCCGGCAAAGTCCGCGTTGCTATCGTCAGGATTGCCGTAGAAGGATTCGATCGGGCCTCGGAATGGCCGGCCGTTGAGCGATGGCACGCCGCGATCGACGACGCGTTCGTCGGAAAAGTACTCGTAGCTCATCATCACCCGCGTCTGGTCATCGGGGCGAAAGGCCAGCGTGGGGTTGATGCCGTAGCGCTCGAGCTCGAAGAAATCACGGAAGCTCTCCGAATCCTCGTACATCGCGTTCAGGCGAAATGCGGCGTCTGGCGAGATCTTGTCGCCGACGTCGATCGTGGTTCGCGCGCGTTCGAACGATCCGGCCGTCGCCGTCACTTCGCGAATGCGCTCGCCATTGGCTTTCTTAGTCACGCGGTTGACGATACCACCACCGCCGCCGCGGCCGAAGATCAACGCCGCCGGTCCCTTCAAAACTTCGATCGCCTCGACGTTATAGAGATCGCGGAAATATTCGATGTCGTCACGCACGCCATCGACGAAGAAGTCGGCGGTCGTGACCTGCCCTCGAATGGAGATCTGATCGCGATGGCCTTCACCCTGCGCGACGGCGACGCCGGGGACATAGAGCAGCGCTTCTCCGACCGTTTCGCTGCCGCGGTCGGCGGCCTGTTGCTCCGTCACGATGGTGATCGACTGTGGGATATCCAGAATGGGCGTATTGGTCTTGGTCGCCGTCGAGGTGCCGGTGGCAATGTAGCCGTCGATTCCGGTCGTGCCGGTGCCGGGTACCCCGGGTGCGTTAGAATTGGCATTGGCCGGCCAGCTATCAGCAGCGGCAACGGGCGCTGCGACCTCGGGTGCAACGGCGTCCGGCACGGGTGACGAGGCCGGCTTAGGCTTGCCGGCGGCCGTCTTTGGTTTCGCCTGCGAAGCCTGCGCGGCAGGCCGCGATGAAAAAGGCGGTTGCTGCGGCGCTGGTTCCTGGTCTGGTATGACCACTTCAACTTCCGGCAGGTTGTGCTCGCCGGCGGGTCGTGCGGTTTCCTGAGCGTAGGTTCGCACGCTCATCAGCGCCATGGCGGTGGCCGACGCCGAAAAAGCGGCCGAAACATTGAGAGAGAGAGTGGATAGTGCGGCCGTCAAAGCTTGGCCGCGCACTAAACGCATCATTGGATCAACCCTAATGGTCGAGATTCAAGGTCTCGAGATCAGGCGTCCGCTTATCGCGGACGATGCCGCGATCGCGGCTTTTTACAATTCAGCGACTCTGTGCGCGCCTGTCAAAGCCCATAGTTTGCAACAATTACAATGAGCAAACCGCTTGATTGGAATCTCGCGGGATTCGTTCAATCGCATCGAACACGGGCTCGAAAATCCTTGGTATGTGCTGCATTTCGGCAACCGTAGCGGGCCGTTGTTTAGAGCGATTTTACAAATGCCAGAAGAGCGTCCCGTTCCTCCCGGGATAGATTGGCATATGCGTCGCGCGCCTTCTGCGCTTCGCCGCCGTGCCACAAGATAGCCTCCTCGATCGTGCGCGCCCGGCCATCGTGCAGAAAGTTCGTGTGTCGGCTAACGGCTCCAGTGAGACCGATACCCCAGAGCGGAGGCGTGCGCCATTCACGGCCCGTCGCGTCGCCTTCGGGACGATGGTCGGCAAGATCGTCACCCATGTCGTGAAGCAGGAGATCCGTGTACGGCCAGATTTTCTGCTTGCTCAGGTGCGGTTGGCCCGGCACGTCGCCCGTCTCATGCATCGGCGTATGACAGGCGGCGCACCCCGCCGTGGCGAAAAGCGTTTTTCCCGCGAGGGTCTGGGGATCGTCCGTGCGGCGGCGTGGCGGAACCGCCAGATTTTGCGAATAGAACACAACGAGATCGAACAATTCGCGCCCGATTTCGTGACCATCCTGCCGGTCGCTGTCGCCATGTGGCGCATCCACGCAGACTTTCTGGTTTGCGGTGCAATCACCGAACGACGCCATGGAAATTGGATTTGAAATCCCGATATCGCCGGCAAATGCCTCGGCACTCTGCTGCTCCACGGTGGGATTGCCGGCTTTCCATCCGAAGCGTCCGGGGCGCGTTGCGCCGTTCTTCATCGACCAGACCTCGTTGACGCGGCCCGAAATTCCGTCGCCGTTCTCATCATCGGGATCTGCTGCCGCGCGGATACGCTCTTCGGGGATTGCTTCGAGAAGCCCGAGCCCGATCATCTGGGGGGCCACCCGCGGGGACAGCATGGTTTGGGAGTGCAGCGGTCCGTATCCCAGATCCGTGATGCTGTACTTCGGCTGGCGAAGAACGACGACTGACCCGTCGCCGAGCGTGACCGGCTTGTCGGAGTAATCAATCCGCATGTGGCCTTCTATCGGCACGCCCTGGACCGCGAAGTTCTGCAATTGGCCACCATAGGTCGGCTCCGCAATCACCTTCGCGCGCCGTTCGGCGAGCAGTCGCTTTTGTTCGTCCGTCTCAGGCGGGATCGAAAGGCGCAGGAACATCGACACCGCCGTGTCGTCCGGAAAGTTGGCGGATGGCGGCGAGCCGCGGCCATCTTTCAGGTGGCAGTTCTGACAACCGCGCGCATTGTAGAGCGGGCCCAGGCCATCGCTGGAATCGGTGGAGGACGGCGATGTCACCCACAGCTTGCGAAAGATCGAATTGCCGATACGGAAGCGGCCTTCGTTCTCGAAGCTTATGCCCTGCGAGGGCTGGGAAAACACGTCGCGGTTGACGCGGCTGCGACGTGTCGTGGCGCCGCCTCCGGGGTTCTCTTCACCGGGCTCGACCTTCGATTTGGCAGCGAGTTCCAGAATGCGCGCACTGGGTTCCTCCAGAATGAGCATATCTGTCGTCTCGCTTTTGCCGGTTGTGAGCGCGACAGCCGTTCCGGCCGCGAGTGGCGCAAGGCCGGCGAACACCAACACAAGCCGCGAAAGTGTCTGTTTCATCGTTTGCGATTGAGCCGATCAGTAGTTGACGGTCGAGCGAACGCCGAGAACCAGGGCGTTCTCCACTTGTCCCGTTCCGCCCTCGTCGGGAATACCCGCACCCGGATTCCAAAAGTATTGAACATCGGGCTGGATGGAAAAGCCTGGGACGATGATGGCGGTGTAGCTTGCTTCGAGCAGTGTCTCGTAGTTGCGAACGACGGGAAGACCGGCGTTGCGGTCCGCAGCCGCTGCAGCGTCCGAAATGCCCGTGTATGCGAAGCCGATGCCGAAGAGATCGTGGGGACGTGATGAAAGTGGACCCGTCACCGTCACTCCGCCCTCGGCATAGAAATCGACTTCGTTCTGGTCGCCCGGCGCACCGGCGACGCGGCCAAACACAGCGATGTTCCGCCCTTCGCCGTCCAGATTCATGATCGTCTGGTCCCAAATGGCGTAGATGCCATGATCGCCGGTTTCGACGATGGAAGGATTGGCGAGGTCTTCAAATTCGCCAGTATGATACCAGCCGCCAATCTTGAGGCGCCCCGGCAGATCGCCCGTGGCGTAGCGGTAGAAGGCCTCCGCCATGAACAGGGCGCCGTCGCCAAACGGGAAATCAAGACCGTGCGCGTTGCACCGCTGCGGATCTTCATCGGGCCCGCAGGTGTCGACAACGTCGCCATTGAAAACGGCGGCCATCAAACCGTAGGTTTCCGATGGATTGATCGCGATGCGCACACCGGGGGCCGGCAAGGGATAAGCCGGGCCACCATTCGGGAGATCGGCCGCC
>JBLMYE010000043.1:0-5798 GCA_050258115.1 Deltaproteobacteria bacterium
GCCTTGAAGCGTTCGATCAGTTCGCGCCATTGAGCGGCCGAGATTTCCGTGTCGGATGCGAGCGCATTGAGGTTCTTAAAGTTGTCGAGAAGATCGGCGAACAGGCCATGATCGACGCCCAGCACCACATCGCCGTACATCTCGATGAAACGCCGGTAGCTGTCGTAGGCGAAGCGTTCGTCGCCCGACCGGCGGGCCAGCCCTTCGACGGTCGCGTCGTTCAGGCCCAGATTGAGAATGGTGTCCATCATGCCGGGCATCGAGATCGCAGCACCCGAGCGCACGGCCAGCAGAAGCGGATTGACCGGGTCGCCGAAAGTGGACCCGGTGATTTTTCCCATCGCGGCAACGGCGTCGCGGACTTCCGTCTCGAGCCCTGCTGGCAACGTTTGAGCGTTGGCGAAGAAATAGCGGGACACGCGGGTCGTGATGGTAAAGCCGGGAGGCACGGGAAGGCCGAGGCGGGACATCTCGGCAAGGTTCGCGCCCTTCCCGCCGAGTTCCTCGGTGAGACCAGCGTGGCCGTCCGTATGATCGGGGCCGAAGCGATAGACCCAAGATGACATCGAGTTGCCGTTCCTGATGCGTGCCTGCGCCCGGACAGCGGACCCAGGACACGGGATCGGTCGCGACCTCACGGCGTCGCGACATGGCCTCACGTTGCTGGCATAGCAGGTCGCAACCGGAGGCAAAAGACGGGGCGCTGCCGCCTTGTAGCAGCGTCCCCGATTGGCTACGCCTGACCGCACGCGTCGCGAACCGAGAGAAGCCCATGACTGCGCATCTGCCTGCTGTGCTCGAACGACTCGATCAGAACCGGGAGGCGGGGCTGCAGCGGCTCTTCGAACTCCTCAGGATCGACAGCATTTCGACCGACCCTGCCTTCTCCGGTTCCTGCCGGAAGGCGGCCGAATGGTGTGCGGCCGCGCTGCGGGACATCGGCTTCGAAGCGTCCGTGCGCGATACGACCGGGCATCCGATGGTCGTGGGGCATGACCGAAAGTCCCGCGAGCCGGGCGTACCGCATGTTCTGTTCTACGGCCATTACGACGTACAGCCCGCAGACCCGCTGGACCTGTGGGCCACCCCGCCTTTCGAGCCGCGTCTCACCGACGAACCGCACAACGGGCGGGTCATCGTCGCGCGCGGGGCGCAGGACAACAAAGGCCAGCTGATGACGTTCTTCGAAGCCGCGCGGGCCTGGAAAGAGGTGGCGGGGGCTTTGCCGATCGCCGTCTCGGTCATGTTGGAAGGCGAGGAGGAGTGCGGATCACCATCGCTGCCGGGCTTCCTGGCAAGTTCGGGCCGCGAACTGAAGGCCGATCTCGTTCTGGTTTGCGATACGGGACAGTGGGACAAGGACACGCCGGCCATCACCACCATGCTGCGGGGGCTCGCCGGAACCGAGGCGATCGTCACCGGCCCCTCGCGCGATCTGCACTCGGGCATGTACGGGGGACCCGCCATCAATCCGATCCGTGCCCTCGCCAGGGCCATCGCGTCGATCCATGACGACGAAGGGCGGATCGCGATTCCGGGATTTCTCGATGGCATCGAGCCGCTTGCCGATGCACAGCGGCAGCAATGGATAACGCTCTCGGAGCAGTCGGCGGGGCCGTTTCTCGCATCCGTCGGACTGAAGACACCAGCGGGCGAGAAGGGCTGCACGCTCATCGAGCAGCTCTGGTCGCGGCCGACGGTGGAGTTCAACGGGATCACCGGGGGCTACCAGGGAACCGGCTCGAAGACCGTCATTCCCTCCAAGGCATCGGTGAAGATCACGTGCCGTCTGGTACCCGGCCAGGATCCCGAGCGCTGCCTGAAGCTGCTGCAGGACCATATTCGCGCTCACCTCCCGGCCGACTGCACGGTGGAGTTCATCGGCACGCGCGGCAGTGCTGCCGTGGGGTTCGATACGTCGGCTCCGGCGATGCGCGCGGCAGCGAAGGCCCTCGAGGCGGAGTGGGGCCGGCCGGCCGTGCTAATGGGCTGCGGCGGGTCGATCCCGATCGTCACGTCCTTCAAGGATGCACTCGGTATGGACAGCCTGCTCGTCGGCTTCGGTCTCGATGACGACCGGATCCACAGCCCGAACGAGAAGTACAATCTCACGAGCTTCACCAAAGGCGCGCGAAGCTGGGCGCGCATCCTGTCTGCCTTAGCTACATCATAGTCGAGATGGAGAAACGCGCGTCACGCAGACGTCCCGCCGCCAATGGAGCGCCCCGCCCCGTGCAGATCAAGACGACCTCATTTGCAGTCCTTGCTCTTCTTGCTCTTGGAGCCGCGACCGCCGCGCACGCCCAACTCCGCTGGGGTGAGAGCTTCGAGAAGCCCAGCCAGGAGCACGTTGCCGGAAAATTCGATTACTACGCGCTCGTCCTGTCATGGAGCCCGACGCACTGCTCGACCGAACAAGGCGCCGACGACGACCTCCAGTGCAACCGGCGGGACGGCAAGCGCTACTCCTTCATCCTGCATGGGCTGTGGCCGCAATACACGCGCGGCTGGCCTGAGGATTGCCGCACACCGCGCCGGCCGTTCGTGCCCGAGCCGGTGATCAGCGGCATGCTGGACATCATGCCGAGCCGGCAACTCGTCATTCATGAGTATCGCAAGCACGGCACGTGTTCAGGTCTCGACGTTCCGGGCTACTTCACGCTGTCGCGTCAGCTTTTCAAGTCAATCAGGATTCCGTCCGATTACATCAACCCGTTTGAAACGCAATTCGTCGCTCCGCGGGATCTGAAGCGCGCTTTCGTGGCTGCCAACCCGGGACTGCCGCCCGAAGCGATCGCCGTGTCCTGCGCGCGCGGCAATCGCGGGCGTCTAAGGGAGGTACGCATCTGTTTCTCCAAGGACGGCGAGAAGCCGGTGGCCTGTGGCCCCAATGAAGACGAGCGGTCGCTCTGCCCGGCCGTGGAGATGGCCGTACCGCCGGTGCGTTCAACGAAGCGCGACGACGGCGCGATCGACATGCCCAGGCAGATGCCGCTGCCCCTGCCGCGCTAGAGGGGACCACGCAGAGCCTTGTGGAGAGCCGCGCGGGACAGTCCGCTGAGCGCGGCCAACGGCTTGCGGGCCTCTCCGTTCGCCCGGCAGACTCGTCCTATGATTCGAGGTGGCAGCACCCAGACCCGAACGGGGTTGAGCGAGAATAGCGCGATAAGGTCGGCCCTATGGGCAGGAGCCGGCTTTGCGGCCGGGATCGTGTTCTGGCACGGGGTGGGCTTCTGGGCGCTCGTTAGCACTGCGGTTCTCAGCGGAGGGGACGAGCAGAAACGGGCAACGAAGCCCCTGCCTGGATCAGTCGCGTCATCTCGAAAGCCGATCGAAACCGCGTCCATCGCCCGCCCGGTGCAGTCGGGTTGCATCGCCCTCACCTTCAATCGTTCGCGCGGTGAAACCGTTGCGGGGCCTTGCGCGGGGGCTGCTTTCCACCACCTCGATGGTGGCCTAGGGTTCAAGTCGGACAAGCAGGCTCAACCCTCCGTGTGGAGAATTTCACAGTGAGCCGTATCGTTTAAGTGCGCAGCTTAATACTCTATTAGGCATGTGTACTGATTATATCTCTCGACGCTGCGATGACTTGCAGCACGCGAGGGAGAACATGATGTTCGATTGGTTGGCGCGCCTGTTGCGCATTTTCAGACGCCAGGAGTGCGAGGGCGCCAGGGGTCCGGCCGAAGTCGTTGTTCGTCCGGCCGGCGACATCCATTGCGCGCCCATCGAAGCGCTGCCGGTTGCGGTCTTTGACGCGGTCCCGGATGCCGGCCCGGTCATGGCGCCGATGCCGTCTGCCCCACATGTCAACCAGAGCCGTCATTTCGCTCGGCAGTTGCAGAGTGTCGACCGCCTGAACCAGCCGAAATCGCGGTCACGCCCGAAGACCTCGGTTGCCCGGACAACGAAACCGAAACCGGTCGCCAGCCCACCCGCTCTGAAGCGGGCTGCGAACGTGCAGGCCGGCGTCGTGCTCTCGCGTATCGAGCAAACTCATCGGCGAGCTCCCAGCGCCGAGATCGTCGATCTTGCCGCTGTCCGTCGCGGGAGGCAGTTGGAGCCGGCCGAACTCGAGGCCATCGCGCTGTGCAGCTAGATCGAGGCCGCTAGCGTCAGGCGGCCTTGCGTTGTATTTCAGCGCGCCAAAGAACAGGCGAACGCGCGATCAGGCCAAGACCGTCGGGAGCTGACTTCGGGCCCAGTCTGGTCGGATCCAGGCTCCATTTCTGAGCCACCTGCATCACATGATTTTCAGTAGGGTGCAGGATGAGCTTGCCGCCGGCGTCGCCGCGGCGATCGCGCACGCCGCGCAGTTCGAAGAGCTTGAGGCCGAGCGCCCGCTCTTCCCGCGTCGTTTTTCCCTGGTTCCAGATGATTCCCTCGTCGCCGACAGCAAAGGCACGAACGATGCGTCCGTCGATGACGCGCGCCCAGGCGAACAGATCGACCGGTGGAAAGGCGACGAACAATTGCACCTCGACGAATTTTTGCCCGAGCTCTAGGAGCAGCGGCGTCGCTTTATCGACGAACGATCTTCCCATGGGTTGGGGCAGAGGCAGGCCAACGACGAACGTCCAGCCGTTGACGGGAGGCGTGACGAACACCTGGCTTTGACCCAGTCGCGGATCGTAGACGGTGCCGATGCCCGAATTCCAATTGCAATACCGGCTATCGGCCAACCCAAGGGCACTGACGACAGCGGCCGTATCGCGCGAGCGGATCGCCAGCCACGCCATCTGATATCCAAAAGCGACCGGGCCGTCGGGCGTTACGGGATAAACGACGCGTGCCTCGCCAAGCCGCGGAGCCAGGTAGAGCGCCGCAACCGCAACGGTTGCCACCACCATGATGAGGATCGTCAGAATCACTGTTGCCTCGCCGCTAAGCGAGTTAGCGGAGCCTTGGAGGCACGATCAAGATCATGTGCGCGGATTTTCAACGGTGAGTTGTGAGCAGCAAACGAGACCAGCTGGCGCAAACCCGGGTTGCGGGATTGATCCGAGCCGCGACGGCTGGCCTCTAACTGCTGCCGGTCCCAGGCCGCGAAGAGGGCGTGCAGCGCAGGACCGTCCGGACTTCCGCCGGTGGCGATTGAATACCTTTTGGGCACGACAGCTCATTGACGGTTTGATATCTGCCGTATGACAGCTGGCGACATACTCGTTGTCGGCTCGGATTCGCCCATGGCAGCGGCATTCAGACGGTCCATGAAAACGAGAACGGGACCCGAGGGGGTCCCGTTGCTGTTTGAGGAACGTGCGAAGGATCAGGGCAGAACGACCTTAGCGGAGAAGACGAACCTTTCATCCGCGAGGCCCTCACTGGCAAAGTAGTTGCCTGCACCGTCATTCGCGCTGTCGGAAATGTTGGTATCCCAGTAGCGGAAGTCCATCGTGAACTTCTCGACCGTCAGCGACAGACCCGCGTTCCAGTACACGTAGTCGTTCTCGCAAGGTCCGCCGCAGCTGGCGACCGCGGAAGCGTCATCCGCCGAGGAATAACCGACCAGACCGCTCAGCGAGGGGTCGAACATGGCCCACTTCGGCAGGGTGTAGGCCAGAATGCCTTCGACCGTCCAAGTCTCGACGTAGTTCTGCTGATCCGGCGTGTACCAGAACGTGACACCACCGGTCAGGTCTTTGAGAAGTTCCGTTTTGGCTCCGGCCTTGAACTCCACGTAGTCGCCCGAGTCGTCGGCGCCGGGATAGAGATATCCGACCACGCCGAAGTCGAAACTGACTTGCCCCCACGTCGGCGTAATACCAGCGTAAAGATCGAGTTCCCAGGGTCCGTAA
>JBLMYE010000044.1:0-2575 GCA_050258115.1 Deltaproteobacteria bacterium
ATCCAGAGGGGCAGACGTCGGGGCAGTTGGTGAAACCGAAGAAGACCAGCATCGGCTTGCCGGAGTAATCTTTCTCCGTCCGGCGCTGGCCCCTCTGGTCGATCAAGCTGAAGGGACCGCCGATGGCGACGCGTCCGGCGGTGGCCGGTTGCGGAGCTTCGGGCACGCGCAAGGCGAGGAATGCGGCGCCTGCTCCGGCAGCGAGCCCCAAGGCGGCGGCGATCAAGAGCTTCGAGGCCATGCCGGACAAACTCCCAGGTCTTGCCGCCAGCGTTCAGCTGCGGGACGATACCGTCGATCAGGGTTCCGCAAACCCGCCGGAAACGCCTTGACCCTTACACTTCATGGTGCGGACATAGCGAGGTGCGTGCGGACTTGCAACGCTGGCGGGCCTGTGATCTGAACACAAATCGGCGAACCATCAAATCCGCCCGGGAAGGACTGATTGAGGCGTGACGTCGGAGCATTCGATCCTAAGCCGTTTCTGGCAGACGAGCGAGGAAGACAGCCAGCTTCGCCTCCAGACGATCGTGCGCCTGCGATGGCTTGGTGTTCTCGGGCAGCTGGTCGCCATTGCGGTCGTCGCGCTGGTGCTGGACTTCCGCCTGCCGGTCGGTTGGTGTCTTTTCCTCACGGCCTGTTCGGCCTGGCTCAACGTCTACCTTGCGGTCCGGTTTCCAGCGCGCCACAGACTGTCGGCGCGACTTGCGACCATATTGCTCTGTTACGACATCCTTCAACTCGCCGCCCTCCTTTACTTCACAGGCGGCGTGCAGAACCCCTTCACGATGCTGCTCGTGGTTCCGGTGACCGTTTCCGCGGCCACCCTGCCGCCGCGCAACACGATGGCGCTGGCCCTTCTGGCGAGTGTGGCGACGGCTGTTCTGGCGGTTTGGCATTATCCGTTGCCGTGGTTTCCGGCCGCGCCCGTCGAGCATCCGCTGCTCTACGATTTCGGCATCGTCACTGCCGTTGTCGCGACCATGCTTTTCATGGCCCTCTACGCGCGGCGGCTGACGCGCGAGAGCAAGCTGATGTCGGTGGCGCTGACGGCCACGGAACTGGTTCTGGCACGCGAGCAGAAGCTGCATGCCCTCGACGGTCTGGCCGCTGCGGCGGCGCATGAACTGGGGACGCCTCTCTCCACCATTGTTCTCGTAACCAAGGAGATGCAGGCCGGTTTGCCGAAGGAAAGCGCCCTTTCGGAAGACGTGGAACTTCTGCGGCAGCAGGCATTGCGCTGCCGCGAGATCCTTCAGAAACTGACCCGGCATCCCAGCGAGCAGGATCCGCTGCATGGCAACATTTCGCTGCAGGAGATGCTGGAGGAAGCGGCCAGCCCCTACATGGGCGACGGTAAGCCCATCCACATCTTTGTCCATCCCGCGAGCGGTACGACCGGCGCGGCTCAGGAACAGCCGCTTTCGGCGCGGCGTCCCGGCGTTCTTTACGGATTGGGCAACCTGATCGAGAACGCGGTGGATTTTGCACGTGCGCGCGTCGATCTCACCGGCGAGTGGGACCAGGGCAGCGTCTCGGTTACACTGACGGACGATGGTCCGGGATTCAAGCCGGAGATCATGGACACGCTTGGTGAGCCTTACGTGACCTCGCGTCCGGACGGAGCGCGCAAATCAACCAGTAAAGCTGGTGGGTTGGGTCTAGGATTTTTCATCGCCAAGACCTTGCTCGAACGATCCGGGGCCAAAGTCACTCTGGAAAACAAGCAGGCGCCGCAGACAGGAGCGATCGTCCGGCTGGTCTGGCCGAGGGAGACTTTCGAGGCCGGCGCGGAGCTCTCCGGCCCGGGGACGGCGCTTCCCCGGCCCCAGGTGCGGGTGACCACCGTCGAAGTCTACGACCGTTAAACCATTTACCAATTCACCAGGGTGCGTTTCTCGCGGGTTTGCCCTTGGCGAGTCGGGGGCAAGACTATAGTTTGCCGCTGGTGGAGGATCCCCCGTGACTGAAGATCTGTCATTCAAGCCTGACGAACTGCCCGAAGATCGATCACTCATCGTCGTCGACGACGACCGTGCGTTTCTCCAGCGGATGGTCCGCGCAATGGAGCAGCGCGGGTTCATCGTGCGCAGCGCATTCACCGTTGCGGAGGGAATTGATCTCGTCCGCCAGAGCCCACCGGCCTTCGCGGTCATCGACCTCAGGCTAGAGGACGGGAACGGCCTGGACGTGATCGCCGAACTGACGCGGGTCCGTCCTAACGCGCGCATTATCGTTCTGACTGGCTATGGCAACATCGCGACCGCGGTGACGGCCGTGAAACTGGGTGCGGTGGATTATCTCGCCAAACCCGCCGACGCCGATGACGTGACGGACGCGCTTCTCGCCCCGCCGAACTCCAAGGCGCCGCCGCCGGAAAATCCAATGTCGGCCGATCGTGTGCGGTGGGAGCACATTCAGCGCGTCTACGAACTTTGCAACCGCAATGTCTCGGAGACGGCGCGGCGCCTGAACATGCACCGTCGCACGCTTCAGCGGATCCTGGCCAAGCGCGCCCCGAAGTAGGCGAGCGCAATTAGGCTTCCTTTGCTTCCGGACGGGCTTTCAGCTCGGG
>JBLMYE010000045.1:0-3020 GCA_050258115.1 Deltaproteobacteria bacterium
ACCACGGGAATGGCGCCGACCGGCGGCTCCTTGCGGTGTACGAGAGCAATAGCCTGCGTATCGGTCACGCGCCCTTGATAGGCATGAGCTTCGAGCGCGACCTCCTTACCGCCGAACTCGATCGGCAGCATCGTTTCCGCCGACCAATCGATCTCGGATTTCGCTGAAATGAGGTCTCCGGGAGACATGCCGATCTTTCGTGCCGTGGACGGGGCCATGACGTACCTTCTGCGCTGGAGCGCGCCTCTCCGCAAGCCCTTAGAGCGGGACGGGGGCAACGTAAACGGCAGGGCCGGTGCGATGTTGACGCGGGCCCCGCCTGCGGCCGATGGCGGGTTGTTTCGAGGCCCGAGGCGTGGTGGCCTCCGCTCACCGTGGCGCCGTCACAATCGTGCGCCAGACGTCACGCGTTCTCAAACAAGGGTCAGCCCTTCCGCATGCGCATTCTGCTCGTATTCACCGTGTTTGCGATGTTTGCCTCGCCAGCCGCTGCGGCAAGCCCGCCACAAGGACGGCCACACACCGATGCGGTCATCGAGAAGGCCGTCGACGGCCTGCTGCGGCGGATGACCCTGACGGAGAAGATCGGGCAGTTGCATTTCCCTTCCCTCGCCTTCCCGCAGGAGCCGCAACTGGCGGCGGTCGAGCGTGGGGAGATCGGCGCCATGCTGAATGTTGTCGATCCGCGGTTCATCCGCAGCTTCTCCGGCACGGCCCGGAAATCGCGCCTTGGCATTCCGATGCTGTTTGCGATCGATGCCATCTATGCGTTCCGGATCACATTCCCGCCGCCGCTCGCATGGGCCGCAACGTGGAATCCGGACCTTGCCGAGCTGGCTGCCTACGAGGTGGGACGGGAAGCGCGGGCCAACGGCGTGAACTGGACGTTCGCGCCGATGGTCGACATTTCGCGCGATCCGCGGTGGGGCCGCGTCGTGGAGGGAGCGGGCGAGGATGCGTTTCTCGGGGCACAGTTCGCGGCGGCACGCGTCCGGGGTTACCGGCGCGGCGGGCTCGCCACGTCGGTCAAACATTTCGTGGGATATGGCGCGCCCGAGGGGGGACGTGACTATACCGGCAGCGAGATTTCGACGCCCGAACTGCTCGACCGCTATCTGCCACCATTCACGGCTGCGCTCCACGCGGGCAGCGAAACGGTGATGGCCTCATTCAACACCATCAACGGGGTGCCAGTGACCATGAACCGGGCCCTGGTAACGGACCTTTTGAAGAAGAGACTCGGTTTCGACGGCTTCGTGACGAGCGATTTCGTGGCGATCGGCGAACTCGTCAATCACGGCGTGGCGCGGGACCTGGAGGATGCGAGCGTGCTCGCCTTCAACGCGGGCATCGATTTCGACATGGAAAGCGGCGGCTACGACCGTTACCTGCGGCGGGCGGTGGCCGACGGGCGTGTTCGGATGTCCGATATCGACGATGCCGTCCGGCGTGTGCTCAGGGTCAAGTACCGCATGGGGCTTTTCGATCAGTCCCCGTCGGATTTCGAGAACCTGCCGAGTCCCGTAGACGAGGCTCAGGTGCGCCGGAGCGCGCGGGCGGTGGCGCGGGAAAGCTTCGTTCTGCTCAAGAACGACAGGTCAACCTTGCCTTTGACGCCCGCGACCGGTCGCATCGCGCTGATCGGAGCGAGTGCCGGTAGCGCGATCCACGATCATTCCTGGTATGGCCCGGCGCAGCTACCCAAACCCGAGACGGAGACTCTGCGCGAGGCGCTGCAGAATCGGATGCGTCCGGGACAGATGCTGACCTTTACACCGGCCTTCCGCGACGTCTGCGGCCGGGAATTTGCCGACAAGGAGGGTGCCATCGCAGCGGCGAAGGACGCCGATGTCATTGTCTATAACGTTATCGAAGATTGCGACATGGTGGGTGAAGGCGTGTCGCGCACCAATCTGGAACTGACGGGCCGCCAGCAGGAGTTGCTCGATGCGCTCGCGGCTACCGGCAAACCCCTGGTTCTCGTCGTGGAAAGTGGCCGGCCGGTCATCTTGTCGAAGGCAGACCGGCAGGCAGACGCGATCCTGCTCGCCTGGCTTCCCGGCACGGAGGGGCGAACGGCGCTGGCGGAAGTTCTGACCGGTGAGGTATCCCCCTCGGGCAAGCTGCCGATGACGTTTCCACGCTCCGTGGGGCAGATCCCAATTTCCTACAACAGGCTGCCGACGGGCCGGCCGTGGACGGGAGATCGCTACACGTCCGGTTACGTGGACGAGGCCCACACGCCGCTCTATCCATTCGGGCACGGGCTCTCTTACACGACGTTCACTTACGAGAAGCTCGTTCTCTCCGAGCCGAAAATGACAACGAGAGGCGGAATCGACGTCGATGTCACCGTGCACAACAAAGGCTCGCGTACGGCAAGCGAAGTCGTGCAACTCTACACGCGACAGCTCGTGGCCAGCCGCTCGCGGCCGGTGAAGGAATTGCGCGGCTTTCAGAAGATCACGCTGAAACCGGGCGAGAGCCGGACGGTGCGGTTCCGGCTCGAAGCTCAGCACCTCGGATTTCACGATGATGCGGGCCGTTATCTCGTCGAACCTGGACCTTTCATGGTCTTCGCGGGGGGAAGTTCCGATACGGCGCTCCGGACGGATTTGCTCGTCACGCGCGAGTAATGCCGAGACGGCCGAGTTCGATCTTCGGACAGCGATCCATGACGACGGTGAGGCCCGCTTGGGCCGCAAGTCGCGCGGCGTCTTCGTTGACGACGCCCAACTGCATCCAAACGGCCTTCAGGGCGAGGCGATCTTTTTCCCGGATGGCCTCTCGGACGATTTCCAGCGCGGCATCCGACGTTCGGAAGATATCCACGATGTCGGCTGGGGCGGGCACGTCGGCAAGCGACGCGTACACCTTCTGGCCGAGGATCAAGCCACCGGCCTGGCCGGGGTTGACGGGCAGCACCGTGTAGCCGGTAGCAATCAATCGCTGCATGACGCCATAAACGGGGCGCTCGGGTTTCGGCGACGCCCCGATGACCGCAAAGACACGCGCAGTCC
>JBLMYE010000046.1:0-4993 GCA_050258115.1 Deltaproteobacteria bacterium
CCGTAGTCTTCGACGAGTCGTTCGACGCTGCCGGGTAGTTTCCTGCCGCCGCCGTTCGGCTTCATCCAGTTCCAGAAATGAATGTGATTGTAGTGCTGGCCGATGTTGTTCACGAGGCCGGCGTTCTTGCCGTTGAAAGCCGCGACGCAGATCTCCTCGATCGATTTGCCTTCGAGGCCGGAGCCGACGATCAGCTTGTTGCCGTTGTCGACGTAGGCCTGATGGTGCTTGTCGTGATGATATTGGAGGGTTTCGGCGGACATATAGGGTTGAAGTGCGTCGTAGGCGTAGGGAAGCTCGGGGAGTTTGAAGGTCATCGGGGTGTCTCCAACTAGAAGCGGCGGGGCGTCCCGAGGGGCTCGGGCGACGGGAAGGTCGTTTGCGGCGCGCAAACTAGCCGTGCTGCGGGAGCGAAACAAGAGTCTGGAGCTTTCGCGTCTTCCGTCAATCGGCCAGTTCGATAAGATATTCGTTGCGACGCAGGAAGGGCAGGGACCACGGCGGGTTGTAGAATGCCACGGTCGGTTCGCCCGCGGCCTTCAGGCCGCGTGCCTTCATCCAGGCTTCGAGCGCGGACCTGTGGTTAGAAAGATTGTCATCGGTTGAACGGCCGGAGAATCGCACTGCGGCAACGCGTTTCTCCGGAACGGCGACAATCCGGACCCGCTGATCGTTGGGCACGGGCAAGGTTTCCGAAGTGTAGTCGGCCGGCATGATGAAGCGGACGATCCAGTCGGAGCCCGCCGGCTGCTGCGTGACGGGGACGGTCATCGCGATTTTTTCGCTTCGCTGCTGGGTGACCGGCGCCGTCATCTCGATTGATTGTTTCTTCGTGTTGTTGCCGAAAATGTAGTCGGCGAGCAGGCGGAACCCGGCACCGATGGCGGTGTTGCGGTCGCCGGACGCCGTGACCTCGGCGGCGAGCACGGGGGCATAACGTCTAATTTCGAAATCGCCGTCCCGGACTTCTACCTTATGGGCGGGTTCCCGATAGGTCATGGAAAGCACCGTGGGCGAGAGCGCTGCGAGAAGGCAAAGACAAGCCAGCAGGGCCCAGCCTCGGCGGCTCAAAAGTCGTCTTGAAGGCATGCCGGCACGTTTGCTCCAACTTGCTTAGGTTGAATCAACGCGTTTCGCGAGGCCTTTGGATCTACCCGGATCGGCGCGGCGGCAGGGAAGAGCGCGGATGGGGCAGGGGACGCCCCGACCCTGAGCGGAGCGTCCCCCTTGGATCACGCCGGGGAAGTGAAGTTTTCAGGGTGGGCCGACATTGCGCGATCGTCACTGAACTGCCTGTGAATGCCGTGTTCATCGGAGGTTCATATTTGGACTGGAAGGTCAGGGGCTTGTCACGGGCCTGCCGCCTCGTTCACCCTCGTTGCGAATGCCGGTCAACTTCACGCACTGGCGTGTTGCCAGCGCCGGCCACATATCCCCTAGTGTCGAGAAGCGGTCCGCCGGCGGGTTTCTCGCGTTTCCAGCGGATGCTGCCGACGGACGGTGACCTGCTCGCCGTTAATCGAAAGCCACGCTCTCATTCGGAACTGAAAGTCCCAGATGTCGTCGCGTCTCACCCGTTTGTTCACCCTCGCCGTACCGGTCGCGCTTGTTGCGATCGCGGTGGCGTGGTTCCTCCGTCCTGGATCGAGCGGTCAAATGCGGCTCGATTACGAGACGGCTGCGGTGGAGAAGGGGACGATCCGCCGGCTGGTTTCCACGTCGGGTCCGGTCCGGGCCCTCGTGACGGTCAGTGTGGGGTCCTACCTCTCCGGCCCGGTTGAGACCGTGAACGCGGATTTCAACTCCGAGGTCAAACCCGGCGACGTGCTTGCCACGCTCGACCGGCGCACCTTCGCCGCTAAGGTCGCGGAAGCGGAGGCCAACCTGCAGGCGGCGCAGGCGGCGCTCACCAATCAGAAGGCCGCGCTTATTCGCGCAGAGGCCGTCAAGAAGAACGCCGACCGGACGATCGAACGGCAGCGCTCTCTTGCCGAAAAGCGTTTTGCCAGCGAACAGACGCTCGACAACGCCATCCGGGACCGCGACGTGGCCGAGGCGGAGATCGAGGTTGCGAAAGCTCAGATCGAGGCCGCCGAAGCGCAGATCGTCCAGAGAAAGGCTGCGCTGGAGAGTGCGCGCGTCGACCTGGAGAGATCGGAGATCAAGTCCCCCATCAGCGGGACGGTCATTTCGCGCTCCGTCGATCCGGGGCAGACGGTTGCTTCGAGTTTTCAGGCGCCCGAGCTGTTCAAGATCGCCCAGGATCTGTCGCGCATCCGCATCGAGGCGCAGGTGAACGAAGCGGATGTGGGCTCGATCTCGGAAGGCAATCCCGTGACGTTCACGGTCGATGCCTATCCCGATCGGGAATTCGACGGTCGCGTGACGCAAATCCGGCTGGCGTCTACCGAGATCAACAACGTCGTGACCTACACCGTGATCATCGAAGCCGAGAACGAGGACCGGCGTTTGTTTCCCGGCATGACGGCAAACGTGCGCATTGAAAGCGCGCGGCGTGACGGCGTACTGCGGATCTCCAACGACGCACTGCGCTTCCGTCCTCGCGGAGACACCGGATCGACGGATGCGCGCGCGTCCAATGGATCGGATCGTGCGGCGCGAACGCTGGAGAGACTGAAGGGCGAACTGGCGCTGATGCCGGATCAAACCGAGAAGCTGAAGGCCGAGATCGATGATATCATCGCCGAAAACAAGGCTTCGGCGCAGAGCGGAGGCTTCGGGCCGGCTCAGTTTGATGCCTCCGCCTTCCGCATGAAACTCAACATGCGCCTCGAACAGGCGATCGCTCCCACCATGACCGACGAGCAGCGCAAGCTCTACGAGCGTTGGAAAAAGGGCCGGGAAGGCAGCCGGGCGGCGACTCTCTGGGCGGTCGGCGCGGACGGACAGCCCGAGCGGCGGCTGGCGCGTGTGGGACTTGCCGATGACCAGTTCACGGAGATCGTTGGCGGAGAGGTCAAGGAAGGCGACCGCATCATTGTGCGGGTCCGCGAGGTCAAGAAATGAGCCCGCTGCCACAGGCGCGTGAAGCCCACTCGCGAACGATCATTTCAGCCCGTGACGTCGTGAAGCTCTACCGGGTGGGCGAGCAGGAATTGAGAGCTCTCGACGGGGTATCGCTCGACGTCGACGAGGGTGATTTCGTTGCCATCATGGGAGCCTCCGGTTCGGGCAAGTCGACCATGATGAACCTGATCGGCGGGCTCGACGCGCCCACCTCGGGGTCGCTTGTCATAGATGGGCGGGATATCGCGCGGCTCTCGCCGGATGAACTCGCGCACCTGCGCAACCGGACAATCGGCTTCGTTTTTCAACAGTTCAACCTTCTTCGGCGCACTCCGGCGATCCGGCAGGTCATGCTGCCGCTGCTCTACGCCCATCCCAGGCCGCCGGACATGGAATCGGAAGCGCGCCAGCGGCTCGAGCAGGTCGGGCTCGCCGATCGAATGTATCATCTGCCGAGCCAACTCTCCGGCGGCCAGCAGCAGCGCGTTGCGATCGCCCGTGCGATCGTCAACCATCCAAAGATCTTGCTCGCAGACGAGCCCACCGGCGCGCTCGACAGCCGCACCTCGGAAGAGATCATGCAGCTGTTCTCCAAGCTCAACCGGGAGCAGGGCATCACCGTTGTTCTCGTCACGCATGAATCCGACATCGCCTCATGGGCGCGGCGGCGTGTCGTGTTCCGCGATGGGCGGATCATCTCCGATGACCGGACGGAACCGCGCATGACCGAGGCTGCGCAATGACGTTTCTGGACAGCCTGCGCGTGGCGTTGACGGCGCTGCGATCGAACCTTCTGCGGTCTATCCTGACCACCCTCGGCATCGTGATCGGCGTGGCTTCCGTGATCATTCTCGTTGCGGTCGGCAACGGCGCGGCCGGAGAGGTCAATCGGCAGATTACGGCTCTCGGGACGAACATGCTCGTCATCTTTCCGGATTCGATGCGCGTGATGGGCAGGTCGACGGGAGCCGGCACGGCGTTGCCATTGTCGGAGGCCGATCTCGTCGCGGTTCGCGACAAAGTCCCCGGTGTGATTGGCATTTCAGGCCAACTCGACGAGTCCGCGGCAGTCGTGCGAGGAAACCTCAATTGGACCACCTCGGTCAGCGGGGTTCATGCAGATTACACATTCGTGCGGGACTGGCCCGTCGCCGAAGGGCGTGATCTCAATGCGCAGGATGTCCGCACGGCGGCCCGGGTGGCGCTGATCGGCGCGACCGTGGCGCGCCAGCTCTTTCCGGGGGAAAATCCCCTGGGGGCAGAAATCCGGATCAAGAATGTCCCCTTTCAGATTGTCGGGATGCTGACGGTAAAGGGGCAATCCGCCATGGGGCGTGATCAAGACGATATCATTTTGATCCCCGTCACCACGGCACGCAACCGGATCGTCGGCAAAAGCGATGTTCAGGTCGATCAGGTCGGCAGGCTTTATGTCAAGCTGGACGAACAGACCGATATTCGTGCGGCGCAAGACGATATGGAAAACCTGCTCCGTCAGCGCCGGAAAACGGGACCGAACAACGAGGACAATTTTTCGGTACGCAACATGGCGGAATTCATGCGCGCCCGCACGGAAGTCCTCTCGACGCTCAGTTATCTCCTCGGAGCGACATCCGCAATATCTCTGATTGTCGGCGGTATCGGCATAATGAATATCATGCTCGTGTCCGTTACCGAGCGGACACGCGAAATTGGACTGCGCCTCGCCGTTGGTGGTCGCCGGCGCGATATCCTGCTGCAGTTTCTCGTCGAGGCCGTCGTCTTGTGTCTGCTCGGAGGTTTGATTGGAATAGCAGCAGGTATTGGTATTGCAGGGCTGATCGCATTTCTCGCGAGTTGGCCCGTCAATGTCAGCTTCGGTGTGATCGGCGGTGCAATGGGAGCCGCCGCGATGACAGGTATTATTTTTGGCTTTTTTCCTGCAAGACGCGCAGCTTCGATGAACCCGATCGATGCTCTGCGTAGT
>JBLMYE010000047.1:0-5198 GCA_050258115.1 Deltaproteobacteria bacterium
GTGCGTCATCGAACAACGCGAGGTCGGCCTGGACACGCTTTCGTTCGACATGGGCCTCAAACACGTCCTCCGCCAGGACCCCGACGTGATCATGATCGGTGAAATGCGCGACGCCACCAGCTTCAGCGCCGCCATGAGCGCCGCAGACACCGGACACCTCGTCCTCTCCACCCTCCATACCACCAACGCCTCCCAATCCGTGGGGCGCATTCTCGACATTCTGCACGGTAAGGCCGACGAGCGCTGCATTCGCGCTTCGCATGACAAACTCTCGGTCTTCGGCATCGGGCACGACACCGATGCCAACGTCTGGCGCGGCCTCTTTCGGCAGCTCGTCGCCCAGGGCTACCTCGCCGGAGACGACGAAGGCCACGGCACTCT
The DNA here is from genome assembly GCA_050258115.1 of Deltaproteobacteria bacterium. Taxonomy (GTDB): domain Bacteria; phylum Pseudomonadota; class Alphaproteobacteria; order Rhizobiales; family Hyphomicrobiaceae; genus JAGVSR01. The sequence continues at coordinate 382 of JBLMYE010000047.1, forward strand.
CGTTTTTACCGACAAATCGCGGCAGCTGCTGAGAGGCGAACAGTCCTTCCCGATGCGCGTTGCCCCGGCCGGTGAACGCCCGGCGAAGGCGAAGCGAGAAAAGAAAACGTCATCCGCCGCTGCGGTCGCTTCCGAGCATCAGCCCGCGTTTGCGGCCCTCAAGGCTCTGCGCGCCCGGCTGGCAGGGGAAGCGAAGGTGCCGCCGTATGTCATCTGTCATGATCGCACGCTGGTGGAACTTGCCGAAAAGCGGCCCCGGACGTTGCACGATCTCGGCGACATCACAGGGCTCGGTACCAGCAAGATCAAGCGCTACGGACAGGCCTTGCTCGACAGTCTTGCGGCGTTCGCAGCCCACCCTCTGCTCAAGAACAAGCTTTCATCGACCGTCAACGAGACGCTGGCCCTGCATCTCCAGGGGCTCGACGCCGAGACGATCGCCGCCCGCCGCGGCGTTGCGGCCGGCACCGTCTACGGTCACTTTGCAGAAGCGATCGAGGCAGGCCTGATCGAGGCCCGCGATGTCCTGAAGGGTCTCGACGAAAGCGACATCGATGAGATCCATGCCGCATTCGAACGCCTGGGCACTCTGGAGAGCGGAAAGATCGGCCCGGTGCACGGCGCGCTCGGCGGCCGCTTCGATTACGGGCTGCTCAAGTGCGTCCTGGCCGAACTTGCTTAGACGGCTTGGTCTATTTGCGCTGTTTCGCCAGACCGTCGCCAGCCGCAAGCGCGAAGCCTAGCAGAAGACCGGAATGGAAGAAGGCACTGGCGAGCACCAGGCCGCTCTGGAACCAGATCAGACCTGGGGACAGCGCCATCAGCACGACGGCCGCAATATAGCCGGTTGCCAGCTTCGGGGGGATGGGGAAGCCGAACCGCCACGCCGCGAGGGCCGCGGCGCCCGTTGCGATGGCCGCCTTGATGAGCGCCATGAAGCGAAGCAGCGTGTCGAGAGCGGGATCGGCTTTTTCCGGCGAAGCCAGAACCGCGCCCGCCAGGATGCCGGCGATCAAGGCAAGGATGGCCGACAGCGCGAGCACCGCGCGAAAGGCACCGGCCGACCCGGAAAACCGGCGGCGCACGCTCACGGTATGGTTCAGAGCGGGCAACATGGCTAGGTCCTCCCGGGACAACGGGCGGCAGTCGTCGGGCTCGACACTGGGACCCGTGGCCTGAAAGTCAACCCGAAGCCGTCGCCTGCATCATTTCTCCTGATGGAAGCCATTCCGTGATTTGGGTGGCGAGTGTTGCCCAAGTGCCTCTTCCTTCACAAGAATTAACTCCTATGTGGTAGACCAGACAGCGCGGGCGGATTACGCTTGCTCGCATACTGATTTTGGAGGCGCACGTGGCCGGTTCCCTGCTCAAGTCGATGATGGCGGCACTGCTGGTGGCCGGATTTGCCGCCTCCACCCTGCCCGCTCCGGCTGATGCCCAGACTTCGACGAATGGCAAGAAGGCGAAGCCCCTGCAGGGTAAGAGCTATTACGGCCGCCGCGGCGGATACACCGTGCGCAAGTCCGACATCATCGGCGACTCGCGCCGGCAGGACCCGACCATCAACGCCCGCACTTCTGGCGCCCCGCTGATGAGCGATTTCTTCTGGGAACAGCCCGGTCCTCAGGTCGGCGGCAACACGTCATACATGCACTGACCCACCCCTGAGCCGCGGCAGGCGAGGGCTCCGTCCATCCTTATGCTTTTGACGATGGCGCGTGTTTTCAAACGCTGAGCAGCAGGTGCTCGCGCTCCCAAGGGCTGATCACCCGCATGAACTCCTCGAACTCCGACCGCTTCATCTGCATGTAAACATGGCTGAAGCGATCGCCGAGGACCTTGTGCAGATCCGTGCTGTCCTCAAATTCGACGAGCGCCTCCAGCAACCCCCGCGGTAGCTGGTGGTCGTTGCGATAGGCGTTACCGACGACGGCCTCTCTCGGTTCGAGATTGTTCTTCATCCCGAGATATCCGCAGGCAAGGCTCGCCGCAATGGCTATATAAGGATTGCTGTCGGAGCCGGGCAGCCGGTTCTCGACGCGGCGCGCGGCAGGACCGGCGACGGGGATGCGCAGGCCGGCCGAGCGGTTGTCCAGACCCCACTCGACGTTGATGGGTGCCGCACCTCCCGGGACGAGCCGGCGATAGGAATTCACATACGGCGCCAGAAGGCACATGGCCGACGGCAAATATTTCTGCTGGCCCGCCAGGAACTGACGGAAGAGGCGGCTCGGCTGGCCATTCTCGTCGGTGAAGATGTTGCGGCCGGTCTCCACATCGACAACGCTCTGGTGGATGTGCATGGCGCTGCCCGGCTCGTTTTCGAGGGGCTTGGCCATGAACGTGGCGTAGCAGCCGTGCTTGAAGGCCGCCTCGCGGATGGTGCGCTTGAACAGAAAGACCTGGTCTGCGAGGTGCACCGGATCGCCATGGACGAGATTGATCTCGAGCTGCGCGGCTCCACCTTCCTGAATGATCGTATCGATCTGAAGGTACTGGAGTTCGGCGAACTCGTAGATGTCGTCCACGATCTTATCGTACTCGTCGACGGCGCCGAGGCTGTAGGCCTGGCGGCCGGACCCTTTGCGGCCCGAGCGGCCGGTCGGCGGTTCCAGCGGATAATCGGGATCGGGGTTCGTCTTGGTGAGGTAGAACTCGAGTTCCGGCGCGACGACGGGCTGCCAGCCTTCCTTCCGGTAGAGGTCGACGACACGGCGCAGAACGGCACGCGGCGCGATCTCGACGGGTTCCCCATTCTGCCACGTGGCGTCGTGGATCACCTGGGCGGTGGGACTGGAGGCCCAGGGTGCCGGGCGGATCGTGGAAAGATCCGGCACCATCATCAGATCGCTTTCGGCGTACAGCGCCTGACCGTCATCCTCGAAGCCGACATAGTCGCCCGTGATGGTCTGATGGAAAATGGAGATCGGCAGATGGACCGGTTCGAGCTTGACGAACTTCTCGACGGGCATCGTCTTGCCGCGCGCCACACCAGCAATGTCGGGGACGGCGCAATCGACTTCTTCGATGCGATGGGCGCGAACCCACCCGCGTACGCTCTCAGCCGTCGCTCCTACGCCCAAGATCTCGCTATCGCTCGATCCAGACCGCTCGTCGGCACTCATGACTGCACCTGATGGATTTTATGACTATCGGAAAAAAACCGGGGGGCCGACTCGTCGAAGCGATGCGCCCCACTTTTCATCTACATTGTGATCACAAATCGAGATCCAACTCAAGGCGATGCTTCATGGTTCGGCGCGAGTTCGCCGTAAGTCCTCAGCCGGCGCGGGATAAAACCGCCTCGCCGATAAATCCCATACCCTGTCCGATATCGGCGTCTATGGCCGAACGCAGCTTGGTTGCATCTCCCGCTTTCATCGCAGCGATCGCGAACTCGTGGTGGTCCTCAATAGTCGACGTTCCGATCCGGCCGTAAGCCATGCGCATGAACGGACCGAACTGAAGCCACACACTTTCGACCAGCGCGACAAGGATCCCGGCCTCCGACTTGAGATAGATCGAGAAGTGGAACTGATGATTGGCGCGCATATAGCCTTCGATGTCTCCCGCACGCATGGCAACGTCGATGGCTTCGTCGGTGTCCTCTATCGCCGAAATGTCCGATTTCGTGAGGTTGGGAAGAGCGCGGGCGGCAAGTTCGGGCTCCAGCGCGCGGCGCGCAAAAAGGATCTGATCGAAGTTCTCGCGCGTCATCGGGGGGACCATGACTCGACGGTTATCCCGCAGCAGGAGTGCCCGCTCGGCGGTCAAGCGGCGAACAGCTTCGCGCACCGGCATCGGGCTCACACCCAGTTCATCGGCGAGCCCGCGAAGGGTCAGCGCGGAACCAGGACGTATACCTCCATAAAGAATCTGCTGGCGCAGCCGGCGATACACCTGCTCATGCGTCGTCAGTTCGCCAAACCCTTGCGATTCAATCGCTTCCTCGCCCTCCATCGGGGTTTTACCGCCCGCCGACACACCCGCGAGACGCTTCATCAATACCCTGGTTCCTTCCTGCAAACGGCGCATTACCGAAACGATGCTCTTGTAGCGCGGGAAATTTGTGATCACAATGGGGGTACGTTACGGATGGGGCGCAAGACTGAGCGCGGGGCCAGCATCCCGACGTTGAAAATCTCCAGAGAGGAGTTCGTGCATGAAATCCCGAATGATGCGCTTTGCGTGTCTCGCAGGCGCGACAGCAAGCCTCGTGGCCGTTGCAACCGGCTCGTTCGCAAAAGACCGAGAAGTGAAAGTCTATAACTGGTCGGACTACATCGACGAGTCGATCCTGGAAGACTTCACGAAGGAGACTGGCATCAAGGTCACCTATGACGTCTTCGACAGTAACGAAGTTCTGGAAACCAAATTGCTCGCGGGAAAGACCGGCTACGACATCGTCGTGCCCACCGGTGCTTTCCTTTCGCGTCAGATCAAGGCCGGCGTATTCCAGAAGCTCGACAAGTCGAAGCTCAGCAACATCGGCAATCTCTGGCCGGAAGTCTCTAAGCGCGTCGACGTCTACGATCCCGGCGGGGAACACGCCATCACCTATATGTGGGGCACCACCGGCATCGGCTACAATGAAGGCAAGATCAAAGAGCGCATGGGCGAAGCTCCCGTGAATTCGTGGGATCTCGTTTTCAAGCCGGAGATCGCCGCGAAATTCAAAGACTGCGGAATCTTCATGCTCGACAGCCCGGACGACATCCTCACGTCGGCCCTGCGCTACCTGGGGCTTGATCCCAACACGAAGGACGAGGCCGAGCTGAAGAAGGCCGCCGATCTTCTCAAGGCCGTGCGCCCCAACG
>JBLMYE010000048.1:0-5538 GCA_050258115.1 Deltaproteobacteria bacterium
GCCCATGAACAAGGCGCTCTTCCAAGGCAAATGAAAGGCGACGGCGATGGCGGCGAGCAGGACGGCGGTGAGAGCGACCTGGACACCGCCGAGGCCGAAGATCGCGCCGCGCATGGACCAGAGACGGCGCGGGCGCAGTTCGAGGCCGATCAGGAAGAGGAGCAGCACGACGCCGAATTCGGCCAGATGCAGGATCTCCTTGGCTTCGCCGGTGGAAAACAATCCGCCCAGCCCGAACGGGCCGACGATGGCGCCGGCGGCGAGATAGCCGAGCACGGTGCCGATGCCGAGCGTGCGTGCGAGCGGCGCGGCGATGGCGGCGGCGGCGAGAAGGACAGCCACCGAGCTGAGTTGTACGTCCTGCATCGTGTCGTCCCCCTCCGCCCGTCCGGGCCCGATCTGATCCGGAACCTTACGGCCGCCGTAAGTTTGTCAACGCAAGCGAGGTTAAGCTATGGTCCAGGTTCTGGAGAGAACGCGTGCCGCACGGCGCCCGTATCCCATCAAGATGCCGAGGACCATGTCCGACCTCCTGCAGAAAGTTGCCCAGAGCCGGGATGTCGAGGCATTCCGCAAGTTGTTCGAACTGTACGGCCCGCGCGTCAAATCCTACATGATGCGGCAGGGCGCAGACGCGACGACGGCGGAAGATCTCGCTCAGGAAACCCTGCTCACGGTGTGGCGCAAGGCGCAGCTCTACTCGGACGAGAAGGGCAGCGCGACCACGTGGATTTTCACGATCGCGCGTAACCTCAGGATCGACCGGTTGCGGCGTGAGGTGTCGTGGCAGCCGTTGCCGGAGAACCGCGACGAGGAAGCCTCCGACGCGCCCGATCCGGAAGAAGAGGTGACCGAGCGCGAGCGGCGCGACAAGGTCAGGGCCGTGCTCCAGACTTTGCCGCCTGATCAGTCCGAAGTCGTGACGCTGTCGTATGTGGAAGGGTTGTCACACAGTGAGATCGCGGAGCGGCTGGGTTTGCCGCTGGGTACCGTGAAGTCGCGCATGAGACTCGCGTACCAGAAGGTGAAGGAAGCAGTCGAGGACATTCGATAAGACAATGAAGATCACGCACCACCTTGACGACGCGACTTTGATGAGCTGCTCGGCGGGCAGCCAGCCTGAAGCGCTGGCCGCGGTCGTGTCTTCGCATCTGTCGGTCTGTCCGCGCTGCCGCGGCGAACTGAAAAGGCATGCGCTCATCGGTGAGGCCCTGTTTGAAGCGCTGAAGCCGGAGCCCGTTACGCGAGAGGCCCCATCGGCGGGCGCACGGGCCGAAACGCTCAGCGCATCGGCGGATGAGGCCGAGTTGCCCGAAGCCTTGAAGGCTGCGCTCGAAGGCCGCTTCGACGACGTGCCGTGGCGGCGTGCGGCTCCCGGCGTTTGGCATTGCCCGATCGAGTTGTCGCCGGGCGCCAAGGGCGACCTCAGGCTATTGAAGGTGGCGCCGGGCATCAAGCTTCCCGAGCATGGCCACGGCGGGTCGGAACTGACCCTCGTTCTCGATGGCGCCTATTCGGATGAATTCGGCACCTTCCGGCGCGGTGACGTGGCCGATCTCGGCGACGACGTGGAGCACCGTCCGGTCGCCGACCCGGAGCTGGGCTGCATCTGCCTCGCCGCATCGGATGCACGTCCACGCTTCAAGGGCATGTTCGCACGGCTGCTGCAGCCGCTCGCGGGCCTCTGACCGGCCGGTTCAAACCAGACGTTCTTCAAAGCCACCGGCCTCCGGTGGCTTTTTTGTTGCACCGGCGCGGAGTTTACCATGGGCGTGACGTTCACCATTCGCTAACGCTAAGACTCTGTTAACGTCGGTTACGGCATGGTGAAGGGGTTCAGGCGGCAGCTTGGCATTCGGCACCCTGCCCCGCAGTTTTCCTGGACAGTTGTTCCTTCTCGTTCCGACTAGCGAGGTCCAGCCATGGCCATCGACAGCACCTTCCGGGCAATCGCCGCGATCGCATGCCTCTATACGATCGGGTTGTTCGTCACCGTGACGAGCAGCGCGGCCCTCAACTCCGTCGCTCAGAGGCCGGGTGCCATCTGCGCGGAGGCGGCGTGTTCGGCAACATCTCAGCATCATGCGGTGCCGTCGGAAGGCGACGACTACGCCCACTCACACGCGATCCATACGGCGGCGCTTTTTCTCGCCGGCGAATAGCGGCCGCTCACACGAATATACGGCACCGGAGGTTCGGCCCGGTGCCGGCGAAATAATCTCCCACCACTCAGACAGTTCAGACGCGCGGGTTCCTCAGGAACGCGCGCGTTTCTGCTTCTTGACCAGCGCGTCGATGTCCATGAGTTCGCCGAGGAGACTCTCGAACTCCGACAGCGGTACCATGTTGGGACCATCCGAGGGCGCGCGCTCGGGCGCCTCATGGGTCTCGATGAAGAGGCCCGCCACGCCGACGGCGACCGCGGCGCGGGCCAGCACCGGCACGAAGCGCCGGTCTCCCCCCGAGCTCGTTCCCTGCCCGCCCGGCTGTTGGACGGAGTGGGTCGCATCGAAGATCACGGGCGCGCCCGTTTCGGCCATGATGGGCAATGACCTCATGTCGGCGACGAGCGTGTTGTAGCCGAACGACACGCCGCGCTCGGTGAGAAGAATGTTTGGGTTGCCGCTGCCGGCGACTTTGGCCACCGCGTTCTTCATGTCCCAAGGCGCGAGGAATTGGCCCTTCTTGATCTTCACGACGCGGCCCGTTTCCGCGGCGGCGATCAACAGATCGGTCTGGCGGCAGAGAAACGCTGGGATCTGGAGAATGTCGACGACGGGGGCCACGCGCGCGCACTGGCTGGCTTCGTGGACATCGGTGACCACCGGCAGGCCCAGGCTCTCGCGGATGTCGGCGAAAACCGGCAAGGCTGCTTCGAGGCCGATGCCCCGCTTTCCGCTCAGCGACGTGCGGTTCGCCTTGTCGAACGACGACTTGTAGACGAGCCCGATGCCGAGCCTTTCGGCAATCTCCTTCAGCGCATGAGCCATCTCGAGCGCATGCTGGCGGCTCTCCATCTGACACGGACCGGCCAGGACGGCGATCGGGCCATCGTTCGAGAAGGTGACGGCGCCGGCGCGGACCGTGGTAGCGGGGGTGAGCTTTTCGGGCTTGTTCATAGCTGCTTATACCGCGCCGCAGGCGAGGCTTAACAGGGCTGCTGGCGGGCCAATCCCCTTCTTTCCGCCACCGAAACGTGGGGGGCTTGCGGAACGGGGAGGGAACATGTAGCGTACGTTCGTGATTTGTACATGCCTCGCGTTCCCTCTCTGCGCACCTCCGGAGCCGGAAGACTGATGCTGACCCAGAAACAAAAAGAGCTTCTGCTGTTCATCCATACGCGGATGCAGGACGAGGGTGTGCCACCTTCGTTCGACGAGATGCGCGACGCGCTCGACCTCAAGTCGAAATCGGGCATTCACCGGCTCATCACGGCCCTCGTCGAACGTGGTTTCATCCGGCGCCTTCCCCACCGGGCGCGCGCAATCGAGGTCATCAAGCTTCCCGAGAGCACGCACTCGCCGGTTGCCGAGCTGCCCCGTCGCGGATTCCAGCCGAGCGTGATCGAAGGCGACAAGCGCGATACGGATTTCTCGCCGCCGCCATCCTTCCATTCCGATGCCCGCTCGGTTTCCGTGCCGCTCATGGGCCGGATCGCGGCCGGTGTCCCCATCAGCGCCATTCAGAATCATTCCAACGATATCTCCTGTCCGCCCGACCTGCTCGGCTCGGGAGAGCACTATGCTCTCGAAGTGAAGGGCGACTCCATGATCGAGGCCGGCATCCATGATGGCGACACGGTCATTATCCGCCGTTGCCACAGCGCCGATAACGGCGACATCGTCGTCGCACTCGTCGAAAAGGAAGAGGCCACGCTGAAGCGCTTGCGCAAGAAGGGTTCGACGATCGCGCTTGAAGCGGCCAACCCGTCCTACGAAACCCGCATTTTCCGGCCCGACCAAGTGGATATCCAGGGCCGGCTCGTAGGTCTCATCCGCAAATATTGAGGGACGGATCGGGACCGCGATGCATCTGCCCGTCTAGGGGCCGTCCTCGTCCACGTCGGATCGCAGTTCGTCTAGATCTTCCAAGGCTTCGGCCACACTCGCTGGTGCGGCCGATCGGTTGGCGGCCGTGATTGATGCAGGAGGCCGCGCCGGTGGGCTTTCTTCCATGCGGTGCGGCGCCGAATTGGGCGGAGGTCGCGCCTCTCTTTGATGATGCGGCGACGACCACGGCCGCTCGCCGCGCGCATCCGCCACGCTCCGCATCTCATACGTTCCGTTGGGAAGGCGATGCAGGGCGACCGTTCCCGACATCTTCAATCCGGCCCTGTCGAGGACCAGCATTGGCGCGTCGCAGGCGCGTGGCCTTGCGCCACTGACGATCAGAATTTTGGCCCGGTCGCAATCATCGGCGATCGACGCCGGATGGCGGGAGACGGTGAGCGGATCCCCTCCCGTGATCGTGCTGCATCCCAAGGGATCGCAGCGGAAGGCGGCCGTCCTTCGAACGGTTTTTGGATCGCGCCCGTCTCCGTCGTGCTCGAGCCAGCGCGCGAGTTCGAATGAGGATGGGCGATCCGCATGGGCGGCCAACCTGCCGCTCGAATCCCGCACCGCGACCAGGGCCCCTTCCCGTCCGACGAGCAGGTCGGGCCTGTCCGTGTTGGGTGACGCGGCGAAACCAGCCAAAATCAGTGGAAGTCCGGCGAGCCGCCATCGCTGCTGCCACAGAACGAGCCAGAGGCCGCCGGCGAGGATCAGCGCAAAAGCCACGTCGGGGACTTGCGGAATGCGCGTCACGGCACCGGGGAGGCCCGCCACGTATCGCGCGACCATGCCCATCGCATCGAGGCCCCACCCCATGATCCAGAGTGGCGCCGCCTCCAGACCGAACGGCAGCGCCAGCAACGTCGCGAGCGCCGCCGGCATCACCACGAGATTGCAGATCGGAACCGCGGCGAGGTTGGCCAGCGGCGCATAATGCTGCATGGCGTGGAAGTGATAGATCGAGAGCGGTGTGACGGCGAGACCGGCGATCACGGTTGAGAAGAGAATCCCACCCAGAAAAAGGACGGCGCGCATGATGGAACCGGGTGCCAGGTTTCTTCGAGCCATCAGCCGCCGAGTCGCTTCATAGGCCGCCATGAGCGCCGCGACGGCTGCGAACGACATCTGGAAACCCGCATCGAGGAGACTTTCGGGAAAGAGTGCGAGGATCAAGAGAGCCGCCATCGCGACGTTGCGCATGGCGATCGCAGGACGGCCGAGCATCACGGCGAGGAAGATCACCACCATCATGATGGCGGAGCGCAAGGTGGCCGCCGATCCGCCGGAGATCGTGTAGTAGAGGATCGCAGCGGTTGCTCCTCCCGCAGCTGCCCATTTCTTGATCGGCTGCGTCAGCGCGAGCAGCGGGATCGCGGCGAGAAGAAATCGGATCGTTGCGAAGACGGCTCCCGCCATGATCGCCATGTGCAGGCCGGAAATCGAAAGGATGTGGACGAGGCCGCTGTCGCGATAGGCATCGGTCGTC
>JBLMYE010000049.1:0-4308 GCA_050258115.1 Deltaproteobacteria bacterium
ACCTTGAAGGTTTCCGATTGCACCGACCCCTTCGGCGCGTCGCAATGATAGATAAACAGGCGGGGCAGGTAGAGAAGGCCCGCCATCCACGAGATGATGGCGATGACGTGCACGGACTTGATCCAGAGATACGCAGCGTCTCCGAAGATTACGATCGTAAGCGCGGTTATCGCGGCCGTGATCGCGAGCGCCAGTCCGGCGCGCACTGCGGCGGACTTTTCCTCGACCGCCGTGGTCATGCGGTGACCTGGGCGGTCGATCGCACGCGGGCGACGAGGCGGGCGACGTTTTCCGGCGGTGTGTCGGGCACGATGCCGTGGCCTAGATTGAAGATGTGCGGCAGGCCCCGCATGGCTTGAAGCGTTTCATCGATGCGGCGATCTAGAGCCTCGCCTCCGGCGACGAGCAGGAGCGGATCAATGTTGCCCTGCACGGCGGCGCCGGTACCCTTTGCGAGCGCACGCATGTCATTCAGGGGCATGGCCGTGTCGCAGCCGACGCCGCGCACGCCGGTTTCCTTGACGAAACCCAGAGCGTTGGAGCCGGCGCCACGCGGGAATCCGATCACGGGTACATCCGGGTGGCGCTTCTTCAAATCGCGCACCAGCCGTGCGGTCGGTGCCGTGACCCAGCGGGCAAACTCGGTATCGGGAAGTGTACCCGCCCAACTGTCGAAAACCATCACGGTGTCGGCGCCGGCCGAGATCTGCTGGGAGAGATAATCGACGGAGGTATCGACCAGGATGTCGATGAGCCTCTGGAAACCCGCCGGATCCCGATATGCAAAACGGCGGGCAGCGGCCTGGTCGGAGGAACCTTCGCCACCAACGACATAGGTGGCGACAGTCCACGGCGCACCGCAGAAACCGATGAGCGTCGTTTCCCTGGGAAGGTCTTGGCGCAGCCGCGCGACCGTCTCGCAGATGAGCCCGAATTTCTCGTCTGTTTTTGCGCGGTCCAGACGTGTCAGTCCGGCGGAGGATTGAATAGGATCGAGCTTGGGGCCTTCGCCTTCCAGGAAGGCAACCGACTGGCCAAGAGCGTCCGGCACGACAAGGATATCGGAAAACAGGATCGCGGCATCAAAACCGTAGCGCCGGATAGGTTGCAGCGTCACCTCGGCGGCGAGTGCGGGCGTATAGCAGAGCTTGAGAAACCCGCCCGCTTCCGCGCGTGTTGCACGGTATTCGGCCAGATAGCGTCCGGCCTGACGCATCAGCCAGATCGGCGGAGTGGGCAGGGCTTCGCCGGCCAGAACCCGCATGAGCTTTCGGTCGATCTGGGTCGTGGCTCGTGAACTCGACATTCCGTTCCCTTCAATCCTTAAAGAGAGTCTTCTTTGTTTTTGTTTCGACTCTTAGACCGAGGGATTGCGGGAATTCAGGATCGATCCCCAGGTTCTCCAACGGCTCTTAAGTGTGCGCAATTCGAATGACAGCATCTAGTGGCAGCGCACGCTGACAGTCTACCAGTGTCAGAGGCTGCTTTGGAAGTCAGAGCGTTGCGTGATCGGGTGTCGCGCCAACCGTCGGGGACGGGTTGGGGACGACCAGGGGGCGGCAGCGGAGAAAAAAGACCCGTCCACGGGAGGGACGAAAATGCCAGAGGGCTATCCCGCCGGTGCAGATTGTGGGTATCTGGCAGGGAAACTCCACATCGGACCGGGAGCCGGATCGTGCCGGACTTTCGACCGTTGGATGACCTCGTTGATTGTCCACAGATGACGCACAACCTGCCCAGCTACTACCATATGCACCTCGTCTCGGATTCGACAGGCGATACGCTGACGGCGATTGCGAAGGCTGCTGCGGCCCAATATGCGACCCTCCGGCCGATTGAGCATATGCATCCGCTGGTGCGAACGCCGCGACAGCTGAAACGGGTGCTCCAGGAGATTGAACAGGCGCCCGGTATCGTCTTGTATACGGTCGTGAACCGCGAGCTCGTCGCGGCGCTGGAGGACCGCTGCCGGGAACTCAACGTTCCTGCTTATGCCGTGTTGCAGCCGATCATGCAGATTTTCGAATCCTACCTCGGCGCGCCGCAGACGCCGACGGTGGCCGGCCAGCATGTGCTGGACGCGAGCTACTTCAAGCGAATCGATGCGCTCAACTTCACAATGCAGCACGACGACGGGCGCCTTCCCGACGATCTCAACAAGGCAGATATCGTTCTGCTGGGCATTTCCCGAACGTCGAAAACGCCGACGAGCATCTACCTGGCGCAGCGGGGTTACAAGACGACCAATCTTCCGCTGGTGCCTGAGATTCCCTTGCCGGCGGTGCTGACGGAACCGCACTCCGCCTTCGTCGTGTGTCTCGTCGCGAGCGTTGACCGCATCACGGAAGTGCGTCGCAACCGGGCGCTGCTCATGTCGGACAGGGACATCAACGCATACGCGGATCGCACCAAGATCGCCGAGGAGATCGCCTATTCGCGGCGCATCTGCGGGGAACACGGCTGGCCGGTTATCGATGTGACGCGCAAGTCGGTCGAGGAAACTGCTGCGACCGTCATTCAGCTCATGAACGACCGGCGTTCCGCTGGGCTGGGGACAGAGACGCGGGCATGACGGCACGGCGGCTCATTCTCGCGTCGGGATCTGCTGCACGCCGGGGTATGCTTGAGAATGCGGGTCTCAGATTCGATGTCGTACCGGCCGCGATCGATGAAGATCGTTTGACGAAGAAGCTTGCCGGCCGCGCGCCGCACGAGGATATCGCGGTTTCTCTCGCGCAAGCCAAAGCGCTGGCTGTCTCAGCACGCAACGGTGACGCGCTTGTCGTCGGCTCCGACCAGATCCTGAGCACGGGCGACGACATTCTTTCGAAGCCAGGATCGCGCGAGGGCGCGCTCGAGACGCTTCGAAGGCTTCGCGGCAGAACGCACATGCTCTATTCCGGAGTGGCGCTCGCATCCAACGACGCGGTGATCTGGCATACCGTCGGTACGGCTAAGCTCAAAATGCGATCTCTCACGGATGCGGAGATCGCCCGCTATCTCGACGCGGCTGGTGAGGGCATCTTCGGTTGCGTTGGCGCATACCAGATCGAAGGTCTCGGTGCCGGTCTCTTCGAGACGATCGAGGGCGATCGATTCACGATCATGGGACTGCCGCTGGTGCCATTGCTTGCGGAATTGCGCCGCCTGGAAGGACAACCAACATGAAGCGCGCGTGCGTGATCGGCTGGCCAATCGAACATTCGCGATCGCCCATCATCCACAATTATTGGCTGCAGACGCTCGGTATCGAGGGTTCTTACACGCGCGAGCCGGTCAAACCTGATGATCTGAAGGCTTTCCTGGAATCACTCGGCGATCGAGGTTTTGCCGGGTGCAACGTGACTGTGCCACATAAGGAAGCCGTGCTTGCGCTTGCGTCAGAACGTGATGCAACGGCCGTGGCGATCGGTGCCGCCAACACGCTCTGGCTTGAGAACGGCAGGCTGTGCGCATCAAACACAGATGCCTATGGCTACATGACATATCTTGAGAAATGTGCGCCGAGATGGGGCGTACGCGATGCTCCCGTCGTCGTCCTCGGAGCCGGGGGGGCCGCGCGCGCGATCACGCACGGATTTCTCGAGGCGGGTGTTTCACGGATCAAGCTGTGCAATCGTTCGCGCGACCGCAGTGAAGACCTCGCCGGTCACTTCGGTTCGCGGGTCCACGTCTGGGATTGGTCTTCCCGTAACGCGGCAATCTCCGACGCGGGCGTGATCGTGAATACGACGACGCTTGGGATGAAGGGCGCCGGCGATCCCGGGATCGATTTTTCGATCGCGCCGTCCGATGCCGTCGTGAGCGATATCGTCTACGTGCCGCTGGAAACCCCGTTCCTTGCGTCGGCGCGTGCGCACGGACTTGCAACCGTCGACGGGCTCGGCATGCTGCTGCATCAGGCGGTTCCGGGCTTCGAGAAGTGGTTCGGCGTTCGGCCGCAGGTGACGGATGATCTTTATGATCTCGTCCGCGCCGACATCGAGGGGGCGACGTGATGCTGGTCGTCGGCCTCACGGGTGGGATCGCGATGGGCAAGTCGACGGCCGCGGCCCACTTGCGGTCGCGCGGCGTGCCGGTGTTCGATGCCGATTCGGCCGTGCACGATATCTATCGGGCCGAGGCGGTGGCGCCGGTCGAGGCGGCGTTTCCGGGAACGACGGATCAGAACGGTGTGAACCGTACGGCACTTTCGCAGGCGTTGCAGCGTGATCCCGGCGGCTTCGAGCGGCTCGAGGCCATCGTTCATCCGCTGGTGCGCGTGAGGGAGGTTCGCTTTCTCCGCGACGCACAATCGGCGGGCTCGGC
>JBLMYE010000050.1:0-3469 GCA_050258115.1 Deltaproteobacteria bacterium
CCATGATGCCCAACCACCATCTCTCCCAGGACGAGATGCAGGAACTGGCAGAATTCATCATGTCTCTGAGGGACGAACCTCAGTAGAGCGCCGCTCAGTTGGCTAGCAGACCTGACATCGCCTCCGAGAAGCTGCCGGGCACGGTCATCGGCTTGGACTTACCCGCCGCTCCGCCTTGCTTCTTCTTTTTAGACGGCTGGCCCGCGGGTTCTTCGTCGGCAAGCGATGCCGTCTCGACATCGTCCGGCGAGGGATCAACCGGCCGGATCGCACGCCCGCCAAGCGCCTGCGAAACGCGGTTGTCCAGGCCGTAGACGTCACCAAAGTTCAAGACTTCCCCGTCGTGTGACACCCAGGCCGTCAGATAGACGGTGTGGACCCAGATGTGATCGTCGAGCGTGACGGTCTCAGACGAACGGCGCGCGGCCGCGGCGCGATCCCGGCTCCAGCCCTTGTCCTGCTCCAGAAGCACTTCTGCGAACCGCATCGGATCGTTGACGCGGATGCAGCCGTGCGAGAATGGGCGCCGCGACTGCGCGAACAGATGACGCTGCGTCGTGTCGTGCATGTAGACGTCGTGCGTATTGGGGAACATGAACTTCACGAAGCCGAGCGGATTTTCTCCGCCGGGCGGCTGGATGAAGCTGTACTGGCGCAAATCAGCAGTCGACCAGTCGACGGAATCCGGATCGACCGGACGGCCGTTGCGATAAGGCGTGAAACCGTAGGCCCGGATGACCGAGGCGCCACCGCCGCCACCGAACAACTGATCAAAGAAACCGTTTCCGCCCGCGCGCTGCAGACGTGGCTTCAATTCCTTGGCCTTGATGCCGTCCGGCACGCCCCAGGAGGGGTTGAAGACGATGGTCTTCATTTCGGCCGAGAACGAAGGCGTCGGCCATTCCGGCAAGCCCACGATGATCTTCTCTTTGAAGATCTCCGATCCGTCCTTGTACATCCGGGTGACGTATTCCGGAACATTGTTGATGACGTACTTGTTGCCGAGATCGTCCGGCATCCAGCGCCAGCGTTCCATGTTCACAACGATCCGCTGGGTGTCGCGCTGGTTGTCCTTCGCGGCCGGCTCTCCTTCACGGTTGAGAGCCGTGCGGGTCCTGTTGTTCAGCTGCCCGTTGGCCTTGAGACCCTTTGCTGCCTGGAACGCCTTGACGGCTTCCGCGAGCTTTTCATCGTAGAGGGTTTCCTGACCAGCGAACGCCGCCGGCTGTTTCAGGCGCTTGCGAAGCAGCGCGATATGGGGATGCAGCGAACCGGGCTTGATGGTGGCGCCGTCAACCGGGATCTTGACAAGAAGCGCTGGATCAACCGGCGGCGGCGCCTCGACGGGTCCCATCCGCTTGACGAGTTCGGCCCTCAGCCGCTGGAACTGCTCGTGCTTCGGATGCAGCCCGACGAGGTAGGCCGCCGGATCGGCCGATCCCTCGAGCGCCTTCATCACGTTATTCGGATCGAGAACCGGGGGCGTCAGATCGAGCAACTGGCTGATCGACAGCGGGCGAACCCGGCCGCCTTTTGCGTGCCGGGCATAGGTCAGCGCCACAAGCGACAACTGAGCCTCGGCACGGCCCTGAGCTTCCGGCCCGGCAGGCGGCTGCGAGAGGTCGGGCAACGGAAAAGCCTTCGGATCAAGCCCCCACTGCTCCGCCTTCGAGATCTCCTCTGCAAGCCCCTTGGCCCGTGCGGTGAACCCTTGGCCATCGACCCACAGCGGGTCCTTGCGGGTAGAATAAAACTGCAGCGCGGCAGCCACGTCGTCCTTCGCGAACGCACCGGTAAACGCCTGATCCTGCAATTGTTTGGCTGCCGCGATAACCGCCGGCGCAGCATCAGGCACGGCAGGCGCCGCCGTCGTCGTCGAGGCGGCCTCAGAGTCCGTAGCCGCCGGTACAGTGCCGGCGTCACCCGCCGTGGCACCGGCATTGCCCGCAGAACCAAAGCAGATCAGTCCCACGAGACCAGCCGCGAGCGCATGATGAAAAGGAGGCACGAGGCTCATTCGAAAGGTCTCCGGAGGCGAATCACATTCGTGAACGCGGAATACTTCGATCGCGCGCCGCGAAAGTCTACCGGGATAATGGCGATTTGGTGGGAGCCTGCCAATCCGTGCATCGTCCTTATACCCGCCTTCTTGAAGCCCCATGGATGAGGTCACGTTTCCGCCCCAATCAGCCCGGATAGCGCTCCCGAACGATGAAAAGCTCGGAGTTTCGAGGCATCCTGCCGTGTAAGCCTCCAGCTGGAACGTTGAAAATGGCCGGTAACCCCGACATCGGCCCGGCCGATCTCACTCCGCTCGAGTTAAAGAATGGCCGGCAATAAGGTGTCCCCTCGATTGGTCCTCGTCCTTACTCCGAGGCCGGGAATGGCGTCGGCTCTGGTCCAGCAGATCGGCAATGTCGATGGCCTGATCGCCACGGTGGTTCTGGAAGCCGATCAAACCGAACCAGTTTCACCCGGTGAATTGGCAGACACCGTCGCCTCGATACAGGCCGCAGGCATCGCAACACTGATCTCAGGCGACGCCACCCTCGCCCGCGTCGTCAAAGCCGACGGCGTTCATCTGCCTCCGTCCAAATCTGCACTTCCCTCCTACCGCGAGGCCCGTGACATTCTGGGTGGACGGCACATCGTCGGCGTGGACGTGGGCCGCACGCGCCACGACGGCATGGTCCTTGGCGAGGAAGGCGCCGATTATATCGCTTTCGGCATCCCGGCCCATGTCGAGGATCGCGACACCGCCCGCAAGCGGCGTCTGGAGTTGATCAGCTGGTGGTCGGAAATCTTCGAGCCTCCCTGTGTCGCCTTCGACGTCGAAACCCCGGACGATGCGCGCGAACTCGCTGAGGCCGGGGCCGATTTCATCGCTGTGAGGCTTCCCGTGGACGTGCCAGCAAACGCACTCGCGGCGTTTCTGACGCCGTTCGCAAAAACCCTCTCAACCACAGCAGCGGCGACATGAGGCTCTGCTCATGAACAAAGCGGTTTTAGCCGTGCTGTTGATCATAGGGGCAGGTGCGGGGGCTGCCGGAATGATGTTCGCAACCGGACGGTTGAACCTGCCGGTCCCCGAACCTCTGACCAGCGCCGACCCCGCACCCGCGGCATCGTCCAGCCAGAAACCGGCCGATGACGACGCGGCCTACGTTGCCTTCGACCAGGGCCATTATCTGACTGCGCTCTCACTCGCGGAAGCCAGAGCCGCGCTCGGAGATCCGCAAGCCCATACTCTGATCGGGCGGATCTACGAAGGCGGACTGGGTGTCGGCAAAGACGACATCACCGCCGCGCGTTGGTATGCCAGGGCCGCCGAACTGGGCGACGTTCCTGCCATGCTCGCGTTCGGCAACATGCTGGCGGAAGGCCGTGGCGTCGGCAAGGACCGCGCCGCCGCCGCCGAACTTTACGAAAAGGCCGCCATCACAGGCGATCCGCTCGCCAATTATAATCT
>JBLMYE010000051.1:0-11362 GCA_050258115.1 Deltaproteobacteria bacterium
CGACCACGCGCCGCATGCGCTCAAAGTCCTTTCGAAAGTCACTGCCCGATTGCGCTTGTGGCGCAGGATGCCATCGTTTGGCAACGATTAGCTTTCGGTCGATTTCAGGAGAACGCGCAAATCTTTGGCCTGATAAATGACTTCGCCGTCTGCGATGACGTCGCCGTCCGCCTCGGCCAGCTTCAACTTGCGGGCGATCACGCGCTTGACGTTGACGACGTATTGGACGTGCTTGGTCTGCTGCGTGATTTCCTTGGTGAATTTGACATCGCCGACGCCGGCCGCACGCCCCTGCCCGGTGAGGCCGAGCCAGCCGAGGTAGAAGCCCGTCAGCTGCCACAGCGCATCCAGGCCGAGGCAGCCCGGCATGACCGGATCACCCTTGAAATGGCAATCGAAGAACCAATTGAGCCGGTCATTGCCGGCGACTTTGAGTTCGGCCACGATCTGGCCCTTGCCGTGCGCCCCTCCCGCATCGCTGATCTGCGAGATGCGGTCGAACATGAGCATTGGTGGCAGGGGCAACTGCGCATTGCCGGGGCCGAAAAGCTCGCCCCGGCCGCAAGCCAGGAGGTCCTCGAAGTCGTAGCTCGCCCGCCGCTCGGCCATTTTTTGATCGCCCCCCGTCATCGGCGCCCTCCGGCGCATACCGATGCAGGGCCCTGTTCTTTTGGCTAATACCTCGTCGTTCAAACGGGAAATGGGCAAGAGGTCAAGCGGGCTGGGCCTACCGGACCCGATGCCGCGTCCAGTTGCGATGAGGATGCGACACTCGTATAGTTCCCGACGGGTCCGTTAGGGCTCAGCCGCCGCCGGATGGGGCCAATCCTGGCGGCGGTGGGAACATATGTCGCTGTTCGTGAACGAAGTGATTGATACCTGTGGATAACGAAGTCGTCCAAACCGCCACCCCGATCGTGGAACGCCTCCGCTCTGCCGGTCTGCGTCCGACGCGGCAGCGTGTGTTGCTTGCGGAACTGCTGTTTTCCAAAGGCGACCGGCATGTTTCGGCAGAAATGCTTCACAGCGAGGTCATCGCCGTAGGTGAGCAGGTGTCTCTCGCCACGGTTTACAATACGCTGCACCAGTTCACGGACGCCGGGCTTCTGCGTGAACTGGCCATCGATGGCTCAAAGGCGTTCTTCGACACGAATGTCTCCAACCACAATCACTTCTTCATCGAGGATCGCGGCGAACTGATCGATATTCAGGGTGAAAGCATCCGCGTCGATGGGTTGCCTGAACCGCCGCAGGGCATGCGCATCTCGCATATCGACGTCGTCGTCCGCCTCGTCGCGGAAAAGAAGAAGTAGCCGAAACGGTCCTAGCTCGGCGCAGAGAGACCAGTCGCCAAGGTCTCGGTTACTTGATGATTTCGCCGGGGTAGATGCCCCAGAGCTTGTTTTGCGGCACGTAGCCCTTGAACCGTTCAACGGTGACGTAGCACCAGCGGCTGTCGCAACTCTGGATGTTGGCTATCACGCCTGCCTCCACCAGCGCGGTCGCAGCTGCTCTCTCGCTGTCATCGGCCCTCAGTTCGAGCCGGGGTGGCGCCGTCCCCGGTTTCATGTCCCAAGGCAGAACCTGTGCCGTGCGCCGGCCCGACAGGAGCGCCTGGTTCACCCATCCAGTCACGCCCTCAGAATCGCGGACTTGCCGCCAACTCTCGAACTCTTTGATGACTTCGACGGGCAGCCCTGCGCGCCGAAACACCCACTGCGTCGGGTAATCCTTTCCGGGGCCGGAGCGTAGATTGACTTCATCGGACTTGAGGCTGACGAAGCGGGGAAGCGGTAACCCGCTGACCGGGCCTGTGCCGCTCTCCGGCGCGGATTGATCGGCGGCGTGGATCGGACCCGTCACGATCGCCAGTGCTGCGGCCGCACATGCGCAGCGCAAAATCACCTGCCGGCCGTTCCACCCCACGCTGCATCCCTCCGCTCGACTGACGGGCGGTTCATCATAGCGCTGTGGCGGGCGCAAGGCGGCGGATAATGAGGCATTCCACCCGATCTTCCGGCGCCCGGCCGGCTCGAACCAGCGGTCCCCGCTTTGTTTTCCCCGCATCCTTCTGTAAGACACGGGATGCAAGGAAGCTCCACTACCCGGCTTGCGTCCGCCAAGGCCGGCAATGTGGTGCTTCCGACATGCCATGGCCACGGATTTATTCATGCCCGCAAGCACAAAGAAGCCGATCGTTATTGTGACGCGCAAACTGCCCGATATCGTCGAAACGCGCATGCGGGAGCTGTTCGACGCGCGCCTCAACGTCGACGACCGGCCGATGTCTCACGTCGAACTCGTCGAGGCCGCCAAGATCGCCGACGTGATCGTGCCCACGGTCACGGACCGGATCGACCGTAGCGTCATCTCGCAGGCGGGCCCCAATCTGCGTCTCATCGCCAACTTCGGAACCGGCGTCGACAACATCGATCTGGATACGGCACGAAACCGTGCGATCACCGTCACGAACACGCCGGGCGTCCTCACTGAGGACACCGCCGACATGACGATGGCGCTGATCTTGGCAGTTCCCAGAAGGGTCGCGGAAGGCGCGGTCTATCTGAAGGACGCGAAATCGAGCTGGCCGGGCTGGTCACCGACGTGGATGCTCGGCCATCGGATCTACGGCAAGCGCCTCGGCATCATCGGCATGGGCCGGATCGGCACGGCCGTCGCGCAGCGCGCCAAGGCGTTCGGCCTGCAGATCCACTACCACAACCGCAAGCGCGTTTCGCCCGAGTTGGAACAGGAACTCGAAGCGACCTATTGGGAAAGCCTCGACCAGATGTTGATCCGCATGGATATCGTCTCGGTCAATTGCCCGCACACGCCCGCCACTTATCACCTGCTCTCCGCGCGCCGCCTGAAGCTGATGAAGCCGACGGCCTATATCGTGAACACCGCCCGCGGCGAGGTCATCGACGAGAACGAACTGGCACGTATGATCGAAGCCGGCTCGATCGCCGGCGCAGGGCTGGACGTGTTCGAGCACGAACCGTCGATCAACCCGAAACTGCTCGCCTCTGATCGGGTGGTTGCCCTGCCGCATATGAGTTCGGCGACGATCGAAGGCCGGATCGAGATGGGCGAGAAAGTGATCATCAACGTAAAGGCGTTCCTCGACGGCCACGCGCCGCCCGACAAGGTTCACCCGGCAATGTTCTGAACGGAAGAGGGCCGGTCATCAGACCGGCCCTCATGATTTTTTGCACAGTGCCGTCAGACGCCCGCGGAGAACGTCGAGTGGCCTTTGCCGAGGTAGGCATCGAAGCACGAAGCGATCGCGCGAACGAACGGCTGTCCGAGTTCCGTCACGCGGAAGCCGTCATCGGTTCGTACGACGAGACCTTCTTCATCGGCGGAGACCAGTTCTTCGGCCTTGTCGATGACGGGTTTTGCCAGATCGCCGAAGACGCTCTGGAGGGACGACTTCGAGAACTCGAAGTCGCACATCAGCCGCTCGATGACGCTCGCGCGCATCCGGTCGTCGTCCGTCAGAAGGATGCCCTTGACCGTAGCGAGGCCCGTATCCTTCACCCGCCGCTCGTAATCGGCGCGGGGGACGGCATTCTGGTAATAACCACTGGGAAGCTGGGAAATTGATGACGCTCCAACCCCGATCAGGGCTTCGGCCCTGTCGGTCGTGTAGCCTTGGAAATTGCGCTTGATTTCGCCTGTGGCCAGGGAGTCCCCGGGCTTTGCGAAATGATCGAGCCCGACGGTGACGTAGCCCGCCTCGTTCAAAAGCGCCTCGGCGCGCCGGGACTGCCGGTAACGGTCCATTGTGCCGGGCAGCGTCGTCTCGTCGATCATCGTCTGGTGCTTGGCCCGCGAGGGAAGATGCGCATAGCCGAACAGCGCGATCCGGTCGGGTGCGAGCCGGATCACTTCCTGGATGGTGTTGGCGACGCTGTCTTCTGTCTGATGCGGCAGGCCGTAGACGAGATCGATATTGATGCCGCGCACGCCGGCCGCGCGCATGCCCTGGACGGCGCGTTCGGTCATCTCGACGGACTGGACGCGGTTGATGGCCGCCTGAACTTCCGGATTGAAATCCTGCACGCCGACCGAAACGCGGTTCACGCCGGCGTGGGCAAACGCGGCCATCTGGTCGTCATCGAGCCAGCGGGGATCAATCTCGACCGCGAACTCTGTTTCCGGTCCGATTGAGAAAGACGAGTGCAGAGTCGCGGCCAGCCGCCGGATCTGATCGGCCGAGAGACTGTTCGGTGAGCCGCCCCCCCAGTGGATATGAGCCAGGGGCTTGTCGCCGTGCACCAGCGCGGCGACCATGAGGATCTCCGTCCGGAGGTGCTGGAAGTAGTTTTCAATCGTCTCTGCGTTGCGCGTCGCCTTCGTATTGCAGCCGCAGTACCAGCACATCTGCGCGCAGAACGGGATGTGGACGTAGAGCGAAAGCGCCCGCGACGGGGACAATCCGCGCAAACCTTCGCCGAATTCCATGGCGCCGACCTTCGGCGAAAAGTGCGGTGCGGTCGGGTAGCTCGTGTAGCGGGGGACGGGGGCCGACATCCGCCGGACGAGTTCGGGAGTCATGGGGCTGCTCACTCGCTACTTCAATGCAAAGGGAAGGACGTTGTCGGCGGGCCTGGCGCTGGGACAACCGTCGCAGACACCCCTCACGGACCGTGCGTTGCGTATGGCGACCACGGACTGCTGGGAACACCGCGGGTGGTCGCTAGCCATGATCCAGGACTGCAAAGCGCCCAGGTCCTCAGACGTGAGTACCTGCCTGGCGACCGGGAGAACGACCCGGTCTTCCCATGCAATGTGCCGGCGTTGACTGTCGAAGTATCCACGCAGGACGTAACCCAGCATATCGGCGTTGCCGACGACGCCGTCGGCGGCCGCGGTTTTGAGCGCGTCCGTGAGTTCGACCAAGGTCGCACCGTCGCGCTCATGCTCTTCTTCGAGGCAGGACAACGCCGCATGAAGGGGATGGTCTGGCGCGAGTCGCTCCCGCAACACGGGAAAAAGCGCCTCCTCCTCTAGTCGCATATGCCTCGGGACGCTGCCCTCCAGGATCGAAACGGCAATGACCGCGAGCGCCTTGTCGAAGCTGTGCGGCAGACCATCCGCGATGGCCTCGAGAAGATCGCAAAGCTCACGCTGCAAGGCATGTTCTTCGCCAATAATCCCGATGGGATCGGGCGTCCGGCAGCCGATTCCCGCTGCACTTTTCAAGTCCAACCTGGGCGGGTGATCATTGGCTCTCGACATTGGTAAACCCCGCGCGCACAGACCGGCGCTCACTGCGCCCCCAGTGCGACGATCTCAACCGGTGTTGACCAAAGCGTCATTGATCCAGGTCAACGCTGAAACCGCGCAGTTGCGGGAGTTAAATGAAGCCAGCCGTGCGCCCCGTCTCATGGTGGCATTTCGGCTTGAGCATCCAAGGAGGGGAAACCGTGTCAGCAACAGCGGCCCAGAAGCCGGCTCTTAGTAACGCGCTCGCCATGGGGAGCGCGGTCGTATTCGCAGCTTTGGGCGTATTGCTTGCGCTCAAAGGTATCGACCCCGTAATGAACCTGCACGGCGCGCTCCTTGCGCTGGCCAGCGTTCTGGCCCTGGTCTATGTCGCCACGCATCAGGCCGATCAGAAAGACGGCTACCTCGACGGACCCATCCGCGTGGCCACCCTCGCCGCCGTATTCTGGGGCGTGGTCGGATTTGCCGCCGGCGACTTCATCGCCTGGCAGCTGGCCTACCCGGCCTTGAACTTCGACCTACCCTGGACGACATTTGGACGATTGCGGCCGCTGCACACCTCAGCGGTCATTTTTGCATTTGGCGGCAACGTGCTGCTCGCCACCTCCTTTTATGTCGTGCAGCGTACCTCGCGCGCACGGATGCCTGGCCGTTGGGCACCCTGGTTCGTGATCTGGGGCTATCAGCTTTTCATCGTTCTGGCCGCCACCAGCTACATACTCGGTGCGACACAGGGCAAAGAATATGCGGAACCGGAATGGCACGTCGATCTCTGGCTGACCATCGTCTGGGTCGTCTATCTGCTCGTCTTCCTGGGAACGCTCTGGAAGCGTGAAGAACCGCACATCTATGTGGCCAACTGGTTCTACCTCGCCTTCATCGTCACCGTGGCGATGCTTCACATCGTCAACAATCTGTCCGTCCCAGTTTCGCTTCTGGGGACCCACAGTTACCCGGTGATGGCCGGCGTGCAGGCGGCGATGACCCAGTGGTGGTACGGGCATAACGCGGTCGGCTTCTTCCTGACGGCGGGCTTCCTGGGCATCATGTACTATTTCGTGCCCAAGCGGGTGGAGCGGCCCGTTTACTCCTATCGCCTCTCCATCGTGCACTTCTGGTCTCTGATCTTCCTCTACATCTGGGCCGGTCCGCACCATCTCCACTATACGGCTCTGCCCGAATGGGCGCAGACCCTCGGCATGACATTCTCCATCATGCTCTGGATGCCGTCGTGGGGTGGCATGATCAACGGTCTGATAACACTCTCGGGCGCCTGGGATCGTCTCCGCACCGACCCGGTCGTCCGCCTGCTCGTCGTGTCAGTTGCCTTCTACGGCATGTCGACCTTCGAAGGCCCGCTCATGTCGATCAAGGCGGTCAACTCGCTCTCGCACTACACCGACTGGACTGTTGGCCACGTGCATTCGGGCGCTCTGGGCTGGGTCGGCATGGTTTCGTTCGGCGCCATCTACTGCCTTGTCCCTTGGCTGTGGAAGCGTGAAGGCCTCTACTCGATCAAACTCGTGGAGTGGCATTTCTGGCTCTCGACCATCGGTATCGTGCTCTACATCACCTCGATGTGGGTTGCGGGTATCACCCAGGGCCTGATGTGGCGCGCCTACGATGAACTAGGCTTCCTCAAGTACTCGTTCATCGAGACGGTTGAGGCGTTGCACTGGCCTTACGTCATTCGAGCCGCGGGAGGCCTGCTCTTCGTCATCGGTGGTTTCGTGATGGCCTACAACGTCTGGCGCACCGTGCGTGGCGACCAGCCGGTTGATCTCAAGGATCAGCCGCGCGTGGCAGCCGCTCCCGAACTGCGTAACGGCGTCGTTGCAGTGCCCGCCGAGTAAGAAGGATATCGATCAATGAACCATGGTATCTTCGAGAAGAACTCGCTTATCCTTCTGATCGGCATTCTGATCGTCGTCTCGATCGGCGGCATTGTGCAGATCGCACCCCTCTTCATGCTGTCATCCACCATTGAAAAGGTGGAGGGAATGCGGCCCTATTCTCCTCTGGAGCAGGCGGGCCGGGACATCTACATCCGCGAGGGTTGCTACAATTGCCACAGCCAGATGATCCGATCGCTCCGCGACGAAGTCGAGCGCTACGGGCATTACTCGCTGGCGGCCGAGAGCATGTACGACCATCCCTTCCAGTGGTCGTCGAAGCGCACGGGGCCTGACCTCGCGCGCATCGGCGGCAAATACTCGGATGCATGGCACACCGATCACATGCGCTATCCGAAGTCGGTCGTGCCGGCTTCGATCATGCCGGCCTATCCGCATCTGGAGAAGACGCCGCTCAATTACGCCGACATTCAGGATCGCCTGAAGACCCTGCAGCTCGTCGGCGTGCCTTACACGGATGAGATGATCGCCAAGGCCGCTGCTGACCTCGAAGCGCAGATCGCGCCCGATTCAGCTGCCGCCAAGGAGTTGCTCGCCCGCTATCCGAAGGCTCAGATCCGTAAGTTCGACGGCCAGCCCGGCGGCGAAGGCGTCAAGCCGACCGAGCTCGACGCTCTCGTCGCTTACCTCCAGATGCTCGGCACGCTCGTCGACTTCACGAAGTTCGACGCCAGCGGTCCGAACCTGCGCTGAGGAGGAATTGGCATGTCCTACCAGGACGCACAGGTCTGGTCGCAGCTGGCCGCGTTGGTGATCTTCATGAGCCTTGCCGTCGGCATCGCCATTTACACCTTCCGGCCTGCGAACAAGGCCAAGTTCGACCGAGCGGCACGTCTGCCGCTCCAGTCCGATAACGATCAAACGGTGAATTGAACATGGCTGGGCATAAGAACATCGACGAAGTAACGGGCGTCGAGACGACTGGACACGTCTGGGATGGCGACCTTCAGGAGTTGAACAAGCCGCTTCCCAGGTGGTGGCTGTACGTCTTCTACGCCACCGTGGTTTGGGCATTCGGCTATTGGATGGTGTATCCGGCTTGGCCGACACTCACCGACTACACGAGGGGCTACCTAGGCTACAGCCAGCGCGCCGCCGTCACAGCCGACGTTACCGCAGCCAAGGCGGCACAGGAAAGCTACCGTCAGGCGGTGGCCGGCACGGCGATCACCGAGATCAAGAACAAGGAAGACCTGATGCAGTTCGCGCTGGCCGGCGGCGCAGCAGCTTTCGGCGACAATTGCTCCGGCTGCCACGGCCGCGGCGCGCAGGGCGGCATCGGGTATCCCAACCTCAACGACGACGACTGGATTTGGGGCGGTTCGCTCGAGCAGATCGAACAGACCATCGCGCACGGCATTCGTAACGGTGACGAGAAGGCCCGCAACACGCCGATGCCGCGCTTCGGCCTGGATGGCATTCTCGAACCAGTGGCGATCTCTGATGTCGCCAATTATGTCCGCTCGCTGGCGGGCGTCGAGGGTGCCGACAAGGCCGCAGCGGAACGTGGCAAGGCAACATTCGCTGAGCAGTGCGCGGCCTGCCACGGCGAAGACGGCAAGGGAAATCAGGAAATGGGCGCGCCCAACCTGTCGTATCCCATCTGGCTCTACGGCAACTCCCAGGATGCCGTGACCCAGAGCATCGTCACCGGGCGCGGCGGCGCCATGCCCGCGTGGGCGACGCGTCTCGACCCCGTGACGGTCAAGATGCTGGCGCTCTACGTCCACTCACTGGGTGGCGGCAAATAGCCACTTACACAGGCTGACGCATTGCCGAGATGAGGAAGGCCACGGATATGACCGCCATGGAAAATCCTGGTCAGTTCAAACCCGAGGACTTCCTCGTCGAGGCGGCACCCGGCATTACCCGCCACGACGTGGAAGCCGTTCGCCAGCCCAAAGCCAAGAAGGCTGTTGCGGCAGAAAGCACCGATCCCAAGAGCGTATGGGCCGCCAAGCCGCGGATCTACGCGAAGTTGGCACGGGGCAACTTCCGGAATGCCAAGTGGATCGTGATGCTCGTGACGCTGGGCATCTATTATCTGCTGCCATGGATCCGCTTTGATCGTGGTGCGGGCCTGCCCGACCAGTTCTTCCTGATCGACTTCGCCAACCAGCGCCTGTTGCTAGGGCCAATCGAGATCTGGGCTCAGGAATTCTATTACATCACCGGAATTCTCATCATCTCGGCCCTCGGCCTCTTCCTTGTGACGGCCGTGGCCGGGCGCGTCTGGTGCGGTTATGCCTGTCCGCAGACCGTATGGACGGATCTGATGATCGCCGTCGAACGGTTCTGGCTGGGCGACCGCAACGCCCACATGCGTCTCGATCAGCAAGGCTGGACCTTCGAGAAGATCTGGAAGAAGACCGCCACGCACCTGTCTTGGCTATTGATCGGCTTGTTGACCGGGGGAGCGCTCGTTTTCTATTTCCGCGACGCGCCCACACTGGCCATGGAGCTGCTCAACGGCACGGCGCCGGCCGTTGCTTATGTCTTCGTCGGAATCTTTACGCTCTCGACGTACGTGCTCGGTGGCATCGCCCGCGAACAGGTCTGCATCTACATGTGCCCCTGGCCCCGCATTCAGGGCGCCATGCTCGACCACGACAGCCTCTGGATCGCTTATCGTGATGTCCGCGGCGAACCGCGCGGACCCCACAAGAAGGGTCAGCCATGGGAAGGCCGGGGCGATTGCGTCGACTGCAAGGCCTGCGTCGCCGTCTGTCCCATGGGGATCGATATCCGGAACGGCGCGCAGCTCGAGTGCATCCAATGCGCTTTGTGTATCGATGCCTGCAACGACATCATGGACAAGGTGGGCCGGCCACGCGGTCTCATCGCCTATACGACTGAGCGAAACCTGCATACGGGCACCGCCGGTCCGCGCGATGGTTTCCGTCTGATCCGGCCTCGCACGATCCTCTATTCGACGGTCATCGCGATCACCGGCTCGCTGATGCTCTGGGCAATGCTGAGCCGGTCGAACCTGGACGTCAGCGTCCTGCCGGATCGCAATCCGCTGTTCGTCAGGTTGTCCGATGGCGGGATTCGTAACGGCTATACCGTGAAGATCGTCAACAAGAGCCAGATCCCCCGCCGCTTCAAAGTCGAAGTGAAGGGTATCGACGGCCTGACGACGACGATGATCGGTCACAACGACATTACGACGCCGATTGAGGTCGGCCCCTCCAACGTCAAGGCGCTGAAAGTGTTTGCCGCATTGCCAAAGGAAAAGATCAAGACACTGACCTCAGACTCCACGCCGCTTACCATCACCGTCACTGAGGCCGATGGCGCGGTGTCTTCGAGCCGTGATACAAGCTTCCGGAGTCCCGCTCCATGACAGCACTCGCAACGATGTCGGGCGAACCAAGTCCTCCAAAGGACACGCGCATGCAGATTACCGGTCGCCACGTTCTCTTTACGATGCTGGGTTTCTTCGGTGTCATCATCGCGACGGATGCCTATCTCGTCTACAAGGCCGTCTCGACGTTCGGCGGTATCGAGACCGATGACGCCTATCGCAAGGGCTTGGCTTACAACGATCGTATCGCAGAAGAACGGGCCCAGCAGGCGCTCGGCTGGACCAAGGATGCCCGCCTCGAAAAGGGTGAACTGCGCGTCTCGATCCGCGATCAGAATCAGAACGGCGTCGAGAACCTGAGAATCACCGCCGTGATCGGACGCCCGGCTACCAATGCCGAGGATCGAACGGTGCAACTGACGCAGGTCGGTTCCGGTGATTACATGGCTGCAATCGGCGAGGTCGAGCCCGGAATCTGGGTCGCCACGTTGGAAGCCCGTGAGGCGCAGAGCGGATCCGAACGGTTGGTGTACCAGTCCAAGGTGCGGCTATGGAAGGCGCCCTGAAGGCGGACGTTCCCGAAGTTCAAGCGGCGTCGTCTGCGGGCGTCGCGCCGGCGCTCGAAACGCACGTTTTCACCGTCCCCGAGATCATGTGCGGCGGATGCCTGAAGACGATTGAAACCGCCCTCGCCGACACAACCGGTGTCTCCAACGCCCGCGCCAACCTGAGCGCGCGCCGCGTGACGGTTACGTTCGATCCGGCCGAGACGTCTCCTGAACTCGTCATTGCCGCCATCAAGGCCACCGGGTTTTCCGCGGCCCCCCTCATCGAAGGCCAGGACGAGGTTCACGCCGCCCGCGTCAACGAACTGATGCCGCGGGTCGGCGTGGCCGGCTTCGCCGCCGCC
>JBLMYE010000052.1:0-3692 GCA_050258115.1 Deltaproteobacteria bacterium
TTCGATCCTGCCACGATCGGCACGTGCTGATGCAGCGACTGCGGTTCGACATCGAGAATGCGGGACCGCCCGGTGGACGCGGCTCCGCCGGCTTGCTCGATGACAAAAGCAATCGGGTTTGCTTCGTAAATCAGACGCAGGCGCCCCGAAGTGTACCCGTCGCGCAGGTCGGCGGGGTAGAGAAAGATGCCGCCGCGATTCAAGATCCGGAAAATGTCGGAAACGGGTGTCGCGGTCCAACGCATGTTGAAGTCCTTGCCGCGGGGGCCGTCGCGGCCCTGAAGGAGGTCGTCCACGTAGATGCGGACGCAATCTTCCCAGTGGCGGTAATTGGAACTGTTGACCGCGAACTCTGACGTCACAGGTGGAATTGCGACGCTGTATGAGCTGCGGATGAAGGTCATAGTGTCCGGATCGAGCGTGAAGATCTGGGTGCCTGCACCGACGCTCACCACCAGACTCGTGTAGGGCCCGTACACAGTGAAGCCGGCCGCGAGCTGGTTGTGGCCGGGCTGCATGAAGCTCGACCCGTCGGCCCCGGCCGAGACCGCGGGCAAGATGGAAAAGATCGTGCCGAGCGTCACGTTGGCCTCGACGTTCGACGAGCCGTCGATGGGATCGACGGCAACGGCGAGCCGCCCGTCGGTGTGGATTCGAAGCGGGTTGTCCATTTCCTCCGAGGCAAAGCAGGCGACAGGACACGACCGCAGCGAGTCCAGGATCAGATCATTGGCCTCCACATCAATGCGCTTCTGCTGATCAATGCCGCTTTGACGGCCGGTCACCTCACCCATGCTTCCGGCAAGAGGTATCCTGCGGATCAGCGCGCTGATTGCGATGCTCGCGCTTGCGATGGCTTCGACGGTGACGGCGACGGCCTGACGGCCAGGGTCCGGACTGGTCGGGTCCTGGCTGGTCGGGCACTGGCTGGCCCAGCGCGCCAGATAATCTGTGAGACCGATGAAATCGGACATTCGTCACCTGGGGTGGTTGCTTCCGGCGCGGGGCCGGAAAAAACGGCCGTAAGCTCCCACTGAGGAGCAGGAGCGAGCTTGCAAGCACAATTCAGCAGGCAAAGGTGAAAATTCACCCTTGTATCGCGGCCGATGCAAGGGCAAGCCCTTCGTACTGCTCATTTGGACAGCGGTTAATCTCTATTTGAACCCGCAGGAGAAGGATCTGTTCTCATGGCCGAGGATCAACCCACCGGCGCGACGGGAGCCAGCGATGGGCTTTCCAAGGAAGAACTCCGCCGGAGAGCGACGATCGCAAAGCAGCTCTCAAGTGCCTTTGGAGAAATCGTCACCCTATTGATGCGCTCGGAGGCCGAGCGCCAGCGCAGCCTGGCAGACCTTGAGTGGATGATCGTTCCGGCTCTAATGGCCGGCCAGTTCGCGATTGCGGAGGCTCAGTCGAAGGAGACCGGAGCGGTCGCACCGATGGCCGCCGTTCTGTGGGCCATGGTCTCCGAAGATGTGGACCGGCGCCTTGCGGCCGAACTGGACAAGCCCGTGCGGCTGCAACCGTCTGAATGGCGTTCCGGCGATATTCCATGGGTCATCGCCGCGCTCGGAGAGCCCAACACGACCGGACAGTTGCTCGGCCAACTTTCGAAGACGGTCTTCAAGGAACGGCCTGCGAAACTTAGGACCAGAGGGCCGGACGGGAAGGCGTTCATCGGCAGGCTTGAGGTCGATCCGGTCCGGCCATCTTGATAATTTGTGAACACGCGCGCGCGTAAGTTATGTCTCGGCAATAACTTTCTGCGCAGAGTTAGCCTTCTATGAAGAAGTCTGTGTCACCAATCGACCGGTAACCATGTGCGGCGGCAGGTGAGAGCGACGACGTTCTCCGGTCCGGCGCTGACCGGGGTGCGCGTGTCGTATGTCGAGACTGCTCTCACAATCCGTGTCGTCGGATCCAAACCCGCTGAAGCGCACGCTTCTTAGATCGAAAGACCTGTTCGTCGCCGTCGGCCTCTTCTCGGGGATCATTAATCTCCTTGCGCTGACCGGCTCTTTCTACATGTTGCAGGTCTACGACCGCGTGCTGCCGTCCAACAGCGTGTCGACCCTGATCGGGCTCACCATCCTGATGGCGCTGCTCTACATCGCCAACGGCTTACTCGACTTCATTCGCGTTCGCATCATGAGCAGGGTGGGCGTCCGCGTCGACAACGACGTGCGCGCCACGGTTTTCCAGGCAGTGCGGCTTATGCCGCTAAAGTTTCGCAAGTCCGGCGACGGGCTGCAGCCGATCCGCGATCTGGATACGATCCGCGGGTTCTTCAGCGGTCTGGGACCAACGGCGCTCTGCGATCTCCCGTGGGTCCCCATCTATCTCTTCATCGTGTTCCTGCTGCATCCGGCCCTGGGGGTCTTTTCCCTCTGTGGGGCTCTTCTTCTCATCGCGCTCACGCTGCTCACCGAACGCAGCACGCGTGAACCCACATCTTCGGCCGTCTCCAGCGCATCGGCACGCTTCGCATTCGGCGAGGAGGCCCGGCGCAATGCGGAGGTCATCCATGCGCTCGGCCTGGGTGACCGCATGCTGGCTCGCTGGGAGAAGCTGACAGCCAAGCACATCTCAGATCAGATGATCGCGAACGACGCCGCGTCCGGCATCGGAAGCGTCTCGAAAGTCATGAGGCTTTTTCTGCAGTCCGGCATCCTCGGGCTGGGCGCCTGGCTGGTGATCAAGGGCGAGGTTTCGGCGGGCACGATCGTTGCCGCCTCGATCATCATGTCCCGCGGTCTCTCTCCCGTGGAAACGGCCATCGCACACTGGCGCGGGTTCGTTGCAGCCCGGCAGAGCTACAATCGCCTGTCCGCGATGTTCGATATGATGAAGCTCGGCGGCGAACAGGCCGCTCCGCTCGCTCTGCCGAAGCCGCGCAAAAGTTTGACTGTCAAGAATCTCACCGTTGCCGCGCCGGGCGATCGCAACGCGATCC
This sequence comes from Deltaproteobacteria bacterium, assembly GCA_050258115.1. GTDB lineage: Bacteria > Pseudomonadota > Alphaproteobacteria > Rhizobiales > Hyphomicrobiaceae > JAGVSR01. The sequence goes on from JBLMYE010000052.1 coordinate 2,954, forward strand.
TGAATGGCGTCAGTTTTTCGCTGAACGCCGGCGACGGCCTTGGCATCATCGGTCCCAGCGCATCCGGCAAATCCACGCTGGCCCGGGCTCTGACCGGCATCTGGCAGCCTTTGACCCCGGCCGGAAGCGTGCGCCTCGACGGTGCCTCCCTGGACCAGTGGACGCCTGAATCCCTCGGCCGCCATATCGGCTACCTGCCGCAGGAAGTCGATTTGTTCGCCGGATCGGTCGCCGATAACATCTCGCGGTTCGACCCTGATGCGACAAGCGAACTCGTCGTGAAGGCCGCCGAGGCCGCAGGTGTCCACGATATGCTCGTCGCGCTGCCCGATGGCTACCAGACGATGATCGGTGAAGGCGGCTTGGGGCTCTCGGCCGGTCAGCGGCAGCGCATTGCCCTTGCTCGTGCGCTCTATGGCGATCCCTTCCTGGTCGTCCTCGACGAACCGAACTCGAATCTCGACACCGCCGGCGACAACGCTCTTACCGGTGCCATCCAATCCGTCCGCGCCCGAGGAGGCATCGCGATCGTGATCGCTCACCGGCCCTCCGCGCTCGGTGCCGTGGACAAGGTTCTTGCGATGACACGCGGGCAGGTTGCCGCATTCGGTTCCAAGGACGAGGTCTTGAAGGATGTGCTCCGGCAGCCGGTACCGCGTGTTGCCCAAGGTCAGCCATCCGACGCAGCCGCCGTGCAGGGCGACAGGTCCGGTACACTTTCCCAGCCAAAGGCCAGACC
>JBLMYE010000053.1:0-3722 GCA_050258115.1 Deltaproteobacteria bacterium
CGCGGTCATGGGCGTCCAAGCTCGGAGCCATGCTCGCACGGGGCGGGTTCAAGGTGTTGAAACACAAGATGGACCCGCGCCGCGTGAATGGCGGAACCTTCCTCGGACTCAACGGCATAGCGGTGAAGAGCCACGGCGGCATAGACGCCCTGGGCTTTGCGAGTGCTGTCGATCTCAGCTACGAGATGGCGCAGAGCGGGCTCCTGGAGCGCCTCGGGAGCGATCTCGACGGTTTCCATCATACGCTGGACAAAGCTGCGTCCGGGACCTGATCCCGGCGGGCATCTCCTTGAAACCTTCCGCACCGCTCGGCTCGGAAGGGCAATAAACGGTCAAGAGGCACGAGCGTGGCAGTCATTCGATCGGTCATCCGCGGTGTGGGCGCTCATCTGCCCAAGCGTGTCGTCACCAATGACGACCTCTCCAAGATCGTGGATACGACCGACGAGTGGATCGTGGAGCGGTCCGGCATCCGCTCACGGCACATCGCCGGCGACGACGAACTGACGTCCGACCTCGGCATCGCCGCGGCACGCCAGGCTCTCGTCCGCGCCGGTATCGATCCCGTCGACATCGACCTCGTGATCTGCGCGACGGCGACGCCAGACAAGACGTTTCCCGCAACGGCGGTGCGCATTCAGCACGGTCTAGGCATTACGAAAGGTGCCGCGTTCGACGTGCAGGCGGTGTGCTCCGGTTTCATCTATGCGATGACGGTCGCGGACAATTTCCTGAAAAGCGGTCAGTTCGTGCGCGCGCTGGTGATCGGAGCGGAAACGTTCTCGCGCATCCTCGACTGGAACGATCGTTCGACCTGCGTTCTCTTTGGCGACGGCGCGGGTGCCGTCGTCCTGGAAGCCCAACCGCAGCATGGTAACAGAGACGACCGGGGTATCCTGTCCACGACGATCCGTTCCGTCGGTCGCTTCGAGGATCTTCTCTACGTCGACGGCGGGCCGGGTTCGACGAAGACGGTTGGCCACCTGCGCATGAATGGCCGGGAGGTCTTCCGGCATGCGGTCCAGAAAATCTCCGGAGTGATCGAGGAGACGCTGGTCGCCACAGGGTATGCCGCCGACGAGATCGATCTCTATGTGCCGCATCAAGCGAACGCCCGCATTCTCGACGGCATCGCCAAAAAGCTGGGCGTCAGCCCCGACAAGATCATGATGACGCTTTCCCGGCACGGCAACACGTCCGCGGCCTCAATTCCGCTGGCGCTCGCTGCGGCCGTCGACGAGCACAAGGTTAAGGAAGGCAAGCTCGTCCTCATGGAGGCCATGGGGGGCGGATTTACCTGGGGTGCGGTGCTCGCCCGCTGGTAGAAATGCCTCGCGCCGGGGGTGATTTTGCTGCACTGCGACAAGGCGTATTCAGATAATTGTTTAATTTCAGCATGTTGCATTCATCCCCTCGTTGACCGGTACGGTTCGTCCCGCTAGCATTGCTTTGCACCACGAAAAGAAGGGTGCAGGAAATTGCGGGGAGGCGTGTTTCAACCATGACAGGGAAAACTCTGACGCGAGCAGATCTCGCCGAAGCTGTGGTGAAAAAAGTCGGGCTGCCGCGCAACGAGTCGCAGGATCTCGTCGAACTGGTTCTGAGTGAAATTTCAGGAAGTCTTGCGCGCGGAGACAGCGTGAAGCTGTCGTCCTTCGGATCGTTCGGCATCCGTCAGAAGGGACAACGCGTCGGCCGCAATCCCAAGACCGGCAAAGAAGTGCCGATCACGCCGCGGAAGGTGCTTGTCTTCCGGCCGAGCAACATCATGAAGGACCGCATCAATTCCGGGCGCATGCGCCGCAAGGCGGCCGAGTAGTCTGGATTATTACCATCCGCGCTGCGACGACATCATTTCCTGAGGGCGTTCATTGCTGCTGCATGGGATGGAAACGACCTGTTACACCGGCGCGTGAGTTGTCCACACGGGCAGTGCCAAATCAAATCGATCTCACAGGACGAGGGCGTTCTCTCGGGGTATGATTATCCGGGCGGCGTAGTCCACGACGTTTTGCTCAAGGGGGGAAGGTCGCCATGGCGAAGGCCGCTGAAGCATTCCGCACCATCAGCGAGGTGGCCTCGGATCTCGACGTGCCCAAGCACGTCCTGCGCTTCTGGGAGGCGAAATTCCCGCAGATCCGTCCCATGAAGCGCGGTGGCGGACGGCGCTATTACCGGCCGGAAGATTTGGAACTACTCAAGGGAATTCGTAGGCTCCTGCACGCCGAAGGCTACACGATCAAGGGCGTTCAGAAGATCCTGCGCGAGCAGGGTGTCGATCAGGTCAAGGCGTTCGCGCACATCACGACGGCGGAAAAGACCAAGCCGCGCCGCGGAAAGGCGGACGGCACCTTGGGCAACGCGCCGGCAGCCTCAAATCACTCCGCGCCCGCGAAACCGGCGAATTCCAAGCAGGCTCGTGCCGCCGAAACGCACGCGCAGATCGGTAGCGTTCTGCAAAAGGCCATCGCGGAACTCCAGGCCTGCCGGCGCCTGCTTCTGGGCGAGGCGGAGCCGCAGACCGAGACCGCGCGCGCGGCCCGTGGGTGATCCTGCGGCGCAATCGGGCTGGGTGCCGTCCGCCGATGCGGCCGAGGTGTGGTTGGCACGGCTCGACACTCTGGCAGAGCCCTTGGCCGAACTGGAAATGTCCGATCCGATCTGTCCGGCGGGAGAAGTCGCCGAGTTCGATCCGTTCCGGCGCGCTGCCCGCCAGTTGTTACGGCGTTTGATAGCTCGGACGTTTGGGCGGTCTTTTGCCGAGGTTCCGTTTGCAGCCGGTCCGCACGGCAAGCCTTGCGTTCCAGGGTTGCCGGGCGATTTCAATCTTTCCCACACCGGTGCGAAGGAGGCGGGCGCTTTCGCACTGATCGGCATCGGTCCTGCCGCATCGATTGGCGTCGATCTGGAGCAGAGCCGCATCGTGCGCCTGGATTCCCGGCGCCGCGCCAAGATCGCGGAAGCCGCGATCCGGGCCGCAGAAGGAGCGGAACTGCCTCCCGACGAGGAGGCGCGGATACTCCAGGCTTGGGTGAGGCTCGAAGCCTGGGGCAAGGCGGAGGGGCGGGGCATCGGCCGGACACTCACGCATTTCGGAATCTGGGGCCGTGAGACTGGTGCGCTGTCCGCTTCGAAGGAGCCGGGCGGTGCTGCGCTCGTGGTGTTCGATGTCGACGCCGGCCCGGGGCTCTGGGGTGCCGTCGCCGTGCCGCGCGCCAGCCAGCGGCCGCCACTTCACACCGTCCCGGAGGACCCGATCGCGGCGTGCAGGCTTCTGGCCGGGCTGCCGGAGGCCGGGCAAATCCGGCGTTGACCTCGCCTCCCGGGCGGGGCAAAAGGGGCCGCATCGGAGCGTAGCGCAGCCTGGTTAGCGCACCAGTCTGGGGGACTGGGGGTCGGAGGTTCAAATCCTCTCGCTCCGACCAATCATTCCAAAAAAGTTTGCGTATCTCGACCGCCGGATCGGCAGATGGTCCCGGGCGGGGGTCGCGCAAAATGGAATGCCTCGCCACGGCCGCCGTATAACATCTGGTCTTCTTGGGCTTTGGTTCTGAGACTTCTCGCAACGGCGCTCAGTCAAGTCTTGGGCGAGCTTCTTTGCGCGGTTCGTGAGCTTGGCGATCATCGTTTCGAATGGCTATGATTTGGTTTTTGCAGGTGATTTCTCGCCGCCCGCAGATGCAACCACGGTTCAGGTGTCGCATCCGGCGCTTTAACGGACA
>JBLMYE010000054.1:0-6358 GCA_050258115.1 Deltaproteobacteria bacterium
CAAAAGCAACGAGTATCAGGAGATCCGGCTGTCACGTCTTGCCGCGATCTTGATCGGATTGGTTGCGATCTTTCTCGGCTACGTGTTCGAGAACCAGAACGTGGCGTTCATGGTCGGCCTTGCCTTCGCGATTGCCGCGAGCTGCAATTTCCCCGTTCTGGTCATGAGCATTTTCTGGCGTGGCACCACAACACGGGGTGCGGTGATCGGCGGGTCCCTGGGGCTCGCCTGCGCCACGGTCATGGTCCTGCTCAGTCCGTCGGTCTGGGAAAAAACGCTCGGACATCCGCCCGGTTCGGCCCCCTTCCCCTATGACAATCCGGCTCTCTTCTCGGTGACGCTCGCATTTCTCGGCGTCTGGTTTTTCTCGATCACCGACCGGAGCGAGCGGGCCTCGAGAGAGCGTCAATCATTCGAGGCGCAATACGTCCGTTCCGAAACGGGGATCGGAGCTTCGGATGCGGCCGCTCATTGATTGAAAGGCGGGCGACGGACACGGCATCGCTCGTGGCCGCAATGCGCTGCGAGTTCTCGCGCGGGGTGGTCTCGTGCGTCATCACTGCCGGAGCCTGCGCTGCTCCCCCGTTCGATGCGCAAGCAAAAAAGGGGAGCGTGATGCTCCCCTTTGCAGGCCTCGGAGACGCTGTCCGCGTCAGAAGTTGTGTTTCACCGAACCGCGAATTTGCAGATCGTCGGTCTGTTCCTGCGGGTCGGGCGTCACAGGGCGCGTCTCGTTCGCGCCGTAGAGAAGCTCCAGACCGAAATCCATCTTGGGCAGCACGCCGAGCTTTCCCAGGCCCGGAATGCGGACCTCAGTCCCTTCGACGGGCTTTTTGGCTTCTTCCGGCGTGAGTTGCATCTCCGCCGGCTTGGCACCGGCGCCCGGCTGAGGCGCAGCCGACTGTTCGGGCTGCTGGACGGCTCCGCCCCCGACAGACTGTTCCTGGAAGGCCAACGCCGGCAATGCTGCGCCCAACAGCACGGCCGAAAGGCCAAACATATGTATAAGCTTCATGGTCCGACAAAACCCCGCTGCGGACGACTCTCGACCAGGACAATGACGTTCGGACCGGTCGAAAACAAGGATGGCAGGACTATCCTTAAAGGCGCATGAAGGATTGTTTCACAGGTGTGGTTCAGCGGACATGTGGCAAAAAAGGCACATTCTGCGCAATCGCGCAGCTCGTGCCCCATCGCCGCGTGGGAACGGCGGGCCCTTGGGCTAGCCCGGCGACGCTCGGTCGTCTGGCGGGTCCGGTCGCAGTTTGCCTATGGTCGACCGGTCCAGCAGGGACGGAGAGACGGTCATGAGCGGCGAAACTCCGGCACCATCAGCGCTCGTCGTCGGCGGTGGGCCGGCCGGGCTCGCTGCAGCGCTGGCACTGGCTGAGGTGGGGCTTCCGGTGACATTGGCGGCTGGACCGCATCGCCCCGGTGGACACGGTCGCGATCGGCGGACAGCTGCGCTGTTCGCTGGCTCGGTGGAGCTTCTCAGAAATCTCGGCGTCTGGACCGAACTGCAAGATGACTGCGCGGCTCTCACCGCTATCCGTCTGATCGACGATTCCGGCCGGCTCCTGAGAGCACCGGAAGTGACGTTCGAGGCCCGCGAAGTGGGACTTGATGCCTTCGGTTACAACGTGCCGAACGATCGCCTGCTCGATGTGCTTCTGGCTCGGCTACCCGGTTCGCCGGGCGTTGCGTTCCTCGAGACGGCGGGCGCGCGCAGTGTTCGCATCGGCCAAGGCCAGGTTCGTGCGACGCTGGCGGAAGGACAGGACATCACCGCGTCGTTTGCGGTGGCAGCCGACGGGCGTTATTCGATCACGCGCGACGCCGCCGGGATCACGGTCACGACGTGGAACTATCCGCAAGCGGCGATCGTGACATGGTTTTCCCATCAACGGCCGCACGGCGGCGTGTCGACCGAGTTTCACCGGCCCGTCGGCCCTTTCACGACGGTTCCGATGCCGGGCCTCAACTCGTCGCTGGTCTGGGTGGAAGAGCCGTCAGAGGCAGAACGCCTGATGGCCCTTCCAGAGACGGAGTTCCGTCGAGATATCGAGCGGCGGCTCGGCGGGCTGCTCGGCACGGTGGGTGACGTGGGACCGCGGGCGCTGTTTCCCTTGAGCGGCCTGACACCCGATGTGTTCGGCCGGAACCGCGTGGCGCTCGTCGGCGAAGCGGGCCATGTGATCCCGCCGATCGGCGCACAGGGGCTCAACCTCGGACTGAGAGATGCGGCCACCTTGGCCGATTGCGTCAGGGATGCCATTGCAAATGGCGGCGATCCGGGCGGCTCGCAGGTAATGGACCGATACAGTGCGTTGCGCGCCCCCGACGTCAACGGCCGAATCACGGCCGTCGATATTCTCAATCGCGCGCTGATTTCGCCCTATCTTCCGGTTCATCTGCTCCGCGGCTTCGGGTTGCATGTACTGAACAGTTTCGGCCCGCTGCGGCGGATGCTCGTTCAGGAGGGCGTGCAACCGACATCGTACGTACCGCGACTGATGCAGCGCGGTGGATTAGTTGGACAGACTGCCGCCGGGGCCGCCTCGACCGCTTGACGGAGGAAGCCGCTCCTCCCATGACGCTCGCATGAGTTCTGAAACGTCGCCCCTCCGTGATCTGCAGTTCCGGCTCGAGTATGCCGTGCTGCGTTTGATCACCGGGCCCTTTCGCCTTCTCCCGCTGGAGACGGCGGCCGGTTTTTCGGCGTGGTGGTGGCGCCGCCTCGCCCCGCTGCTCAGCCCCTACAGGCATCGCCGGGCGCTGGAGAATCTCAAGATCGCTTTTCCGGACATGACCGATGAGGAGCGGCTGCGGCTGTGCCTCGCGCATTGGGAAAACCTCGGCCGCGTCATGGCCGAGACCATCCAGATCGACAAGCTGATCGCAGAACCGGGGCGCATATCGATCACGCCTGAGAATGTCTTCAGACGCTACAAAGACAAACTCGGGCCGGCCATCGGCGTCTCCCTGCACATGGGCAACTGGGAACTCGCCATCTGGCCGTTTGTTGTCGCCAACGCCAATCCGGCGGCCGTTTATCGCTCGGTCAACAACCCCTACGTCGATCGCTATGTCCGGCATCTACGCCGCGATCTATACCCGGGCGGCCTGTTCGGGCGGGGCAAGGTGGAAGGGGATCACGGCGACAACCAGAGGACGGCGCGCGTTCTTACGGATTTCGTGCGCAGCGGCGGCCGCCTCGGCCTCGTCTGCGATCTCTACGATCGCACCGGCGTTGCGGTGCCCTTTTTCGACAAGCCCGCCAGGACGCAGGCCATCGGGGCCATGATCGCACGGCGTGTGGGCAGCCGCATGTGGATGTCGCGCTGCCGGCGGGTGGGACGGGAAAGCCGGTTCGTCGTCGAGATCAAGGAACTGCGCGTTCCCAGGACTGGCAACCAGGCCGAGGACATCCGCTGGATCATGACGGAGATGCAGCGTCAGTTCGAAGAATGGGTGCGCGAAAGTCCCGAGCAGTGGATGTGGTCGAACCGCCGCTGGCGTTGAGGATTATGGCCCGGCCACTGCTTCTTCTGCCGCCGCAGGCGCCGCTGACTGCGCCGTGACGGGCTTTTCCATCGGCGGGTGCGCGGGGGGGACGTCTTTGAAGGCGCTCCAAACTTGCCGTGCGCGCCTTCGCGTCGAGCCCGCCATTCAGGTCCGCTTCGATCAACGCCGTCATGATCGTATCGAGATAGCGGTCGCTGAATGATACGAGCAGGAGATCCGCGCCTGCGTTCAGCGCCTTCACGGCAGCATTGCCGACGCCGCCCTTGCCGCGCGTCACGGCGCCCATCGACAGGTAGTCCGTGATCAACAGGCCGTCGTGCTTCCATTCTTTTCTGATGAGACCATCGATGATGCGTTGATTGAGCGACGCTGGTTCGCCGGGGTCGATTGCGGTCAACCGCACATGCGCCAGCATCGTCACGACGTTCGGCCGTCCCATGAGCCTGCGAAACGGCACCCAATCGGTCGCGCTGAGTTCAGCCGCCGTGGCCTTGATCTCTCCGGGGTGGCGATGGGTGTCGAGTGCCACACGGCCCAGTCCCGGAAAATGCTTGATGGTGCAATAAATGCCTTCCACCGCCAGCGCATCGCAGTACCAGCCTGCGACGTCGCCAACCGTCGCGGAATCGGAGGACAGCGCGCGATAGCGGAGTTGCGTTTCTCCATCGCTGCGGCGCGCAGGTTCGATTTTAAGATCGACGACAGGCGAAAAATTGAGGTTCACCCCGATGCGCTTCAACTCGCCGGCCTGCTTCTGCGCATAGGCGGTCACAAGTGACTGCAAGTCTTCGCCGGATTTCCGGCCAGCGATGACACGGGAAAGTCCGGGTTGACGGGCCAGCGGCGGGCTGAGCCGCGACACGGCGCCGCCCTCCTGGTCGGCCGCGACGAGGAGCGGCGGCAGCCCCTGTTGCGCGCGAATGGCCTGCAGTGCGTCGATGTCGGCGCGCACCTCCGAGATCTGGCGTTTCGAGACATTGTGATCGGTGATAAAGATACCGGTGATCGCTCTTTTTTCGACGAGTGCCTTAACGGCTGCGAAGCTGTGATAGCCGATCACAAGATGGCGGCCGATGCGCTCGAGCACTTCCGGGGCTGTCGCGAGTACCTCGGCCCTCGACAACACCGGTCGCGGGGCTGTCCGGGCCGAAGTCGTCGAGTCCGCCGCGCGCGCGTATTCCCCACCCCAGGTTACTGCCGCAAGTGCGGCAATCAGGGCAGCGAGCCCGCGCGGTAAGGGGGGCTTTTCGGTATTCATTGCGGCAATCTGATTTCCTGGCGAGACGGTAGTTGCTGGGGCGGACGCTCCACGGCCTGTCGCCTGTTAGCCGGGTCCCCGGCGAGCGACGAACGGCCAATTGACAGCGCGCGGGTGCCGCCTAATGTGCGCCGCAAATCCATATGACGCCACCCCCCCTTTCATCCTAAGGTAACTTGCCGCCATGAGCGTAACGCGAACGCCTGCCAAACACTTTGCTCCTCTCGCTATCGGCGCGCCGGAACCGTACCGCAGTTTGCCGGTGCGGATCGAGCGCATGATTCATTTCATTCCCCCGCACAACGAAAAGATCCGGTCGAAGCTGAAGGACACAATCAAACAGGTCGATGTCGTTCTCGGCAATCTCGAGGATGCTATTGCGGTCGGCGAAAAGGAACAGGCGCGGGCGGGGTTCGTCTCCATGGCGAATGAGTTCGACTTCGGGCAGACGGGCTTGTGGACGCGCATCAACTGCCTGAACTCCCCATGGATGCTCGACGACGTGACGCAGATCGTCGAACACGCCGGCAACAAGGTCGACGTGATCATGCTTCCGAAGGTGGAAGGTCCGTGGGACATTCACTACCTCGACCAGTTGCTGGCCCAGCTGGAGGCCAAGCACAAGGTCACGCGGCCCATTCTGATCCATGCCATCCTGGAGACGGCGGAAGGCGTGAAAAACGTCGAAGCCATCGCGGCGGCGTCACCGCGCATGCACGGCATGAGTCTCGGCCCAGCCGATCTGGCGGCCTCGCGCGGCATGAAGACGACGCGCGTCGGCGGCGGACATCCCGATTACGGCGTGCTCGCCGATCCTGCGGCGGACGGCGGTCCTCGTGCCCACTATCAACAGGATCTCTGGCACTACACGGTAGGCAAGATGGTCGACGCCTGCCTGTCCTACGGCTTGAAGCCCTTCTACGGTCCGTTCGGGGATTTCGCGGATTCGGCAGCGTGCGAAGCCCAGTTCCGGAATGCCTTCCTGCAGGGATGTCTCGGCGCCTGGTCGCTGCATCCCTCGCAGATCGAGATCGCCAAGCGTGTCTTCTCGCCAGACCCGAAGGAAGTTCAATTCGCCCGGCGCATTCTGGACGCGATGCCGGATGGAACCGGCGCCGTCATGATCGACGGCAAGATGCAGGACGACGCGACGTGGAAGCAGGCAAAGGTGATTGTTGATCTTGCCCGTCTCGTTGCTTCGAAGGATCCGGAACGCGCAGCCGCCTATGGATTCTGACGCGGGACAAGCCGGCCGTGAACGATAAGCGGCAGCAGCCCTTGACAGCGACGACGACGCGGAGGCGTATTCACGGAATGAGTATAAAACGTACACTCGGGGGGTCTCGGGCCGGCAAGTCAAAGAGGGCGGCCGGGCGAACGCTCAAGGCGCCTGAACTGATCGCGGCGCCTGCCTTGAAAAAGAGGGCCGCAAAGACTGCGCCGAAACCTTCGCGAAAGGTCAAATCGAACGCCAAGCCGGTAAAGGTCCGTGTGCCACAGGCGACGGCGGAGCCAGCGCGGGCCGCTCCCCGTCAGCGGAATAAGCGGGCGGAGGCGGCGAAGGCTGCGAAATCC
>JBLMYE010000055.1:0-9374 GCA_050258115.1 Deltaproteobacteria bacterium
GTCATATTTACGGGGCGCAGTCTGTTTCGCTCGACGATCGCCCTGCCGGCCACCGTGCCCGTGGGACCACTGAGCGCGCGCGTGTTTCTTTTCCAGGACGGCAAGCTGTTGAGCCGGTACCAGGCCCGCGTCGTGCTGGAACGGGAAGGCATCGAGCGATGGCTCTATGTCTTCGCGATGGACCGGCCGTTTCTCTACGGCATTGTGGCGGTGCTTCTTGCCGTCGCGACCGGTCTGGTCGCATCGGCTCTTTTCCGCCGGCGCTTGGCGTAGCGCGAAGGCAGGTTCAATCCGGCCGGAGAAGGCGCGGGGCGACCGGATAAAGGCCCTCCTGGCCAAGCATCCAGACTGACATTCCATCCGAACCGAAGATCGGTTCGAAAGCTTCGTCGAGGATGTTCAGGCCGCCGGCGTAGGTCCCGAAGGCCGGCATGACGAGACGCAGGCCATTGCCGACGAAGCAGGGGCGGCGGAAGCTGTAGCCGTGCAGAGAGAGCTTCGCCGCCGGATGCAGATGGGCGGCGATCTCGTGCGTGACACGCCCTGTCGAGGGTTCATGGCGGAAGGTCAGCCCTTCCACCATCAAATCGGACAGCACATGGCCGCCGAGTTCGCGCCCAATCCTGGGATCGTGGTTGCCCGTGATCCAGATCCACTCGCGGTCCTCCTGCAGAATGCGCAGGCTCTCGCGATCTTCCGGGGTCAAACGGGCGGCCCCGTCCGTGTCGTGAAGGCTGTCTCCGAGCGCAATAATCGTTTGCGCCTTGTAGCGGTCGATGGCTTCGGCAAGCCGTGTCAGAGTTTCGCGCGTGTCGTAGGGCGGCAGCATGATCCCGTTCTTGGCGAACGACGATCCTTTCTCCAGATGCAGATCGGCGACGATCAGCGCATCTTCTGCGGGCCAGTAAAGGGCGCCCGAATAGTCGGCGCGGAACGCCTTGCCGCAGATCGAAACCGGCTGGTCATTGAATTCGCCGGCGTCGAGGCGCTCGGGTTTCAAGGCGAGGATGGCCATCGGACGTGTTCTCCCCCGTTTTCATCGGCGCCGGGTGTTGCGGCGGCATGGCATCAGCGGTCGTGGCGGCCCGGATCAGGTCTTCAGCGGCTTCCCGCAGAAGGTCCTCGCGGGCAAAGCGGGCCACCGGCTCCTTGCCGATCTCAAGAAGGATCGGCACGGACAAGGGCGACACCCGCTCCAATGGTTGATGTCTGATTCGGCCTTTGATACGGCCGAGGAACTGGCCGAGGCGGCGAATGTCGAGAAGACCGGCCGCGGCGTCGTTCCAGGCCGCCTCGAGCAGGATGTGCCCGGGCTCGTGCTTTCTCAAGACGTCATAGACGAGATCTGTGGACATCGTGACCTGGCGCCCCGACTTCTCGCGCCCTGGGTGGCGGCGTTCGATCAGGCCGGCGATGACCGCACAGTGCCGAAAGGTGCGTTTCATCAAATGGCTCTCGGCGAGCCAGGCATCGAGATCGTCGCCGAGAAGATCCTCTTCGAGGAGCTTGGCGAGGTCGATCCGGCCGCCGGCTATCATCGCGGAGAGATCCGCTGCCGCCCAGACGGCCAGGCCGTAATCGTTGGCAACGAAGCCCAATGGCCGGGCGCCCCACCGATGCAGGCGGCGCGTGAGCAGCATTCCGAGCGTCTGGTGGGCGAGACGGCCTTCAAACGGATACAGCACGAGGTAGTGGCGTGTTCCCTGGCGGAACGTCTCGATGAGAACTTCATCGCTTGCCGGGATGGCGGACTTTTCGCGTTGGAGTGCGAGCCACTCGGCGACGGGCAGAGGAAGGTTCGTCCACGATCTCGGGTCGGCGATCATCGCGCGAACGCGACAGGCCAGATGGGTGGAGAGGGGAAACTTTCCGCCGGCGTAGCTCGGTATCATCGGATCCGTCGCGTTGGATCGGGAGCAGAATGCCTCTGTCTCCCGCATGCCCTCGAAGCGCAGGATCTCACCGGAGAACACGAAGGTATCGCCTGGGGCGAGCTGTTCTATGAAGGATTCCTCCACCTCGCCGAGAACGCGGCCGCCCGCGAAGCCGGATGGCTGATCACGATGGTTCGGGCGCGCTTTGGTCAACCGGAGCCTGATCATGGGACTTTCCACGATGGTTCCGACGTTCAGCCGATACTGGCTTGCGAGCTTTGGATGGGACAGGCGCAACTGACCGTCCGGCGCCGGCCGCAGACGCGCGAAACGCTCGTATGCGCGCAGCGCATATCCGCCGGTGGCGACGAAATCGACGATGCGGTCGAACGTTCTACGGTCCAGACCGGCATAGGGCAGGGCGGAGCGGACTTCCGAATAAAGCCGATCGGGTGAAAATGGTCCCGCACAGGCCGTGCCGAGAACGTGCTGGGCGAGAACATCGAGGGCTCCGCTGCGATCCACGATGGCGTCCTGCTCGCCGGCCGATGCCGCTTCCAGGGCCGCCCTGCATTCGAGGACTTCGAAGCGATTGGCAGGGACGAGGAGTGCCTTGGAGGGTTCGTCGAGGCGGTGGTTGGCGCGCCCCACGCGCTGGGTGAGGCGGCTTGCTCCTTTCGGAGCGCCGATGTTGACGACGAGATCGACGTCGCCCCAGTCGATGCCGAGGTCGAGTGTGGACGTGGCGACGACGGCTTTCAGCGTGCCAGCCGCCATCGCGGCTTCGACCTTGCGGCGCTGTTCCGCGGCGAGCGAGCCATGATGCAACGCGATCGGCAGAGCATCATCGTTGATGCGCCAGAGTTCCTGGAAAATCAGTTCCGCCTGCATGCGCGTGTTGACGAAGACGAGCGTCAGGCGATGTGATCTAATAGCAGCATAGACCGACTGAATGGCGTAACGGGCCGAATGCCCGCCCCAGGGAACCGGATCGTCCTGCTCGAGAATCGTGATTTCAGGCGGGGCGCCCGGCGGTGCGACGACGGCATCGGACAGTTCGATCTTCTCGGCGGGATCGCGCTGGCCCTGCAGGAAGGCGCGGAGTTCGGCGGGCCGTGCGACCGTGGCGGACAGGCCTATCATCATCACATTCGGCGCCAGATGGCGCAGCCGTGCCAGATCGAGAGCCAGGAGATCTCCCCGCTTGGACGCGGCCAGCGTGTGCAGTTCATCGAGGACGACGGTATCGAGAGCGCCGAAGAGATGAGGCGCGTCCTCGTGGCTGAGAAGCAATGCCAGCTGTTCCGGGGTCGTCATCAGAATATCCGGCGGCGTCTGGCGTTGCCGCTGGCGCTTGGCGGCCGGTGTGTCGCCCGACCGCGTCTCGCACCGGATCGGGAGGCGCATTTCGTCGATGGGTGCCGTGAGATTGCGGGCGACATCCACGGCCAGTGCCTCAAGGGAGAAATGTAAAGCGTGTGTAGTTGGCGTCCGGATGTGTTGGCCCGTGAGCGGCGTGCTGACAGCGAAATGAGACTCGGAAGAAAACCGGACAACGTCTTGCCCGCGCCGGTGGGCGCGATCAGAAGCGTCGACCGGCGCGCCGCGGCCTTTTCGATCAACGCCAGCTGATGCGGGCGCGGCTGCCAGCCTCGGTGTGTAAACCAAGCGCTGAATGCCGCCGGCAAGAGCGGCGCGGCCGTTTCGGAACTGGGCGCCGATGGCGGCTGGCCGGTTGATCGGCGGTGACGCGGTGTCATGCGTGCTGGCATCAGATCACATACGGAAGGACATGGCGGCCGGGTCGCTCTTTCGCCGACCTTATGCTATCAGGCCCCCGAACCTATGAGGAGGAGCGCGGCGGTCATGGACGGCAGGACGATTTTCGGAGGCAGCCCGCTCGCTGTCGTCATCCGGCTGGCCCTGATCTCGATTGCCGTTGGGGTGGTTTTGAGCGCGCTCGGACTCAATCTCCAAAACTTCTTTGACCGGATCAACGAGCTTCTGCGGTCCATTTATGATCTCGGTTTCGGCGCTCTCGAATGGCTCCTGCAGTATCTGCTTCTGGGCGCCATCATCGTCGTGCCGATCTGGGCCCTAACAAGGGTCGCCGCCATAATGAGAAAGGAATGACGCTGCCTAGCCTTCGATCGGCTTTGCCGCCCATTCGGCGGCGCGGCGTCCGCGCAATTCGGAAAGATTCCTTGCCCCGGCCCGGCGCACCGCGTCGGCCAGTCCACGTTTCATGCTCTGAATGAGGCCCGGTCCTTGGTAGACCAATCCGGTGTAGAGTTGAAGCAAAGACGCGCCGGCTTCGATCTTGGCGAGCGCAGCTTCCGCGCTGTCTATGCCGCCGATGCCGATCAACGGCACCTGCCCGCCGGTCGCCTCGAAGATCTTGGCCAGCATGACCGTGGACCGGTGGAACAACGGCCTGCCGGACAGGCCGCCGGTTTCTGACTTGCCGGCGTCGCGCAAGCCGTGGCGGGACAGCGTCGTATTGGACACCGCAATTCCGTCGACGGCATTTGCGCGCAATCGCTCGGTGATCGGGCCGATATCGGCGAGGTCGATGTCCGGCGCTATCTTCACGATGACCGGCCGCTTGGGTTTTCCTCGCGAGATCAGAGTTCTGCGGGCTTCCATGACGCGACCGATCAGTTCGTCGAGGGCGGCGGGCGCCTGGAGGTCGCGCAGTCCGGGTGTGTTTGGCGACGATATATTGACTGTGAACATCGAGGCGACGTCGTAGAACGTTTCGATCCCACGAACGTAGTCGGCGGTGCGGTCGGGCGAATCCTTGTTGGCGCCCACGTTAACGCAGAGAATTCCCTGAACAGCGCGGGACTGCAGACGTTGAAGGGCGGCGGTATGGCCACCATTGTTGAATCCAAGGCGGTTGATCAGGGCGTGATCCGCGACGAGACGGAACACACGCGGCTTCGGATTTCCCGGCTGGGGTAGCGGGGTCAGGGTACCGACTTCAGCGAAGCCACAACCCAGGCCCAGAACTGCGTGGGGAACGCGCGCGTCCTTGTCGTAACCTGCCGCGATGCCGATGGGATTAGGAAAGCGCAGCCCGAAGGCGTCGGTCGCCAGCTCAGCGGGGGTGGGGGAGGTATCACGCGGGTAGAGTCCGGCTTCGAGCAGCCGAAGGGAGAACTCGTGCGCGTCCTCGGGCTCCATGGCAAAGAGCGCGCCGCGCGCCAATCCGTAAAGACCCGACAGCATCAGAGGACAGCTCCTGAGGCTTGCGGAATGCCGTCGGCGTCCAGCGTCATGGGCTGTTCGGAGAGCGCTGCGGACGTCGGCAAATCTGCGTAGAGATGCGGGAATAACGCGCCGCCCCGCGACGGTTCGAATCGCAGGGCCTCACCCAATGCCTCGCTGGAGAACGCGATCAAGAGAAGCCCGCCCCTGTTCCTGAAGTGGCGGGCCGCCGTGCCCGCGACCTGACCGCCAAACGAGAGGTGAATGAAACCATCGCGCCGGTCGTCGTCGGAGCCCTGATAGCAGCCGCGGAGCTGCGCCTGCCGCCATTCCCGCTCATCGACAATCTTATAAACGAGGTCTGCCACGCCGCCTGCCGCCTTTCCGCGCCTGATGCGTAAGAGAGTTGGGTTCAGCCTGCAAGGCTTGCTTCTTGTCAATAAGAAATTGCACTCAGCTGTGCATTGCTCAACGGGCTGGCCCGGTTGCAACCTTCGCACAAAATCCGAGGCACATTCTTGCGAACACGGGAGCGGTGAGGAATACTCCGGCTGCTTGCCCTGGAGGGGCAGCGACAGACGTTGCTTTTTTAAGAGCGCCGCTTCTCGTCTTCCACGGACCAAAGAGTTTTTTTTCGAGTCTCTCAGGGGATTTCTATTGGTACAGCGTACGTCACGTGAAACCCCTCGAGGTTTCTGGGCGAGAGCGTCACTGGTTAGCCGAGGTGGTTCGGCTCCCGTTGCCGAGCCAGCGGACTTAGTTTCGCGACTGCCGGCCGGCCCGGAGCTCGGGAAGGCATCGTTCAGCCCCGTCGACGAACCGATGAGATCAGACGTTCTGACCGTTGGCGCGCTGCTCGACGGGCGCTATCGCTACCGGCTTGCCTGCTTCCAACGCGCTTACGCATGGCGACCGGAACACGCAGCGCGGCTTGTGGGCGACCTCCGTTTGGCGATGCAGAAAGAGACGCGGCGAAGATATTATCCGCTCGGCCGGCTCATGCTTGCGCGCAGACCCGGTTCGGAGGACGTGGAGATCGTCGACGGCCACCAGCGCATGGTCACGCTAACCATGCTGTTCGCCGTGCTGCGCGATCTCGAGTTGGACCCGGCGCGCGCCGACCGTCTGCACCGCCTCATCGTGGACGACAGCTGGCCCGAAGGCGACGCCCGGCGCAACCGACTGACAATTCAGGCGCTGTCGGCGCGGTTGTTTTCGGAGATCGTGCAGCGCAGAGGGTCCACGGAAACAGACCCGGTGCAGTCGCGGGATGCGCTTTCCGAGCCGGAACGCAACATCGTGCTCAATCGAGACTGTATCCGTTCCGAGTTGCTAGCACCCGGCATGTCTGTCGAAGTCCGGCGGGCTCTGGCCGACTACGTGCTCGATTGCTGCCGGCTCGTGACCGTGGTGGTCGATGATGCCGATGACGCCTGGGAGATGCTGAATACGGAACAGGATACGCGACTTGCCTTCAGTTATGCCGACGAGGCGAAGTCCGCCATCCTGTCCGCCATGCCCGCCGGCAATCATATGACGGCGGCCCATTTGTGGGAGAGTTGCGAGAGCCTGCTTTCACCTGAAGACGTCTATCGTCTGCTTTGCCACATCCGGGCTATGACGTGGCGCGGGAAATCGCAATCCGCCCGGCCGGTCGAAACGGAGATCGTCGAACGGTTCGGATTGGCGGCGGATGGTTTGCCATTCATGATCGACCATCTGGTCCCCTATGCCCACCGTCTGAAGGACGTGCGCCGCGGGCAAGTCGGGCGCGACGACGGCGAGCGAACGTCCATTGCGCGTTTCATCGACTTCATGACATGGATCGATGCGCACAGCTGGGTTCCCGCCATGCTTCTGTGGATGAGGCTGCGCGGCCCGGCTGCACCGGATACGCTGGATTTCGTGCGGCGGCTCGATTGCCTAGTGTGGATGTCCAAGATCGCCGGAATAGATCCGGGTGTGCAGGAGACGCGTCTTCACCGGATCATGGACGAGATGGAGCGGGGTGCACCTGCCCGCGCGATTTCCCAACTGAACATCGACTCGAGAATTCGGACCGACGCGATCTATAATATGCGGAGCGCAAACTTCGCGGCCAAGCATTACGCCGGTTGTGTCCTGCGCAGGATCAGCGCGACGATGGGCTCGGATCCAGGTGCCATTTTACGCGACGAGGTGACAATCGAGCATATCCTCCCGCGCAATCCCCATGGCTGCAAGGCATGGCTAACGTCCTTCCGCAACCCTGAGGGTTGCAAGGCGCATTATCAGAGGCTCGGAAACGTCGTTCTGCTCTCCGGCCGCGACAATCAGTTGGCGGGCACGCGTTCGTGGGAGGAAAAGCGCGATATTCTTTCGCAATCGGGTTTCCTTCTGGCGCAAGATGCTGCCCGCGAGAGGTTGTGGACGGCGCAAACGATTGCGAAGAGAACGGAACGGCTGATCGACCTCGTGTTCAGCGGCTTCGATTTGCCGCCGCTCGCGAAGGGCGAGTGAACTCCACGCAGGACATTTCTTTTTAAGCGGCCTCACGCCTGAGCGCTTTAGCAATCAACGCGCGGGTCTCCTCGATGCCATAAAGGGCGATGAAGGATCCGAACCTCGGTCCCTTGCTTTCGCCAAGCAGGACTTCATAAATGGCGGCGAACCAGGCATTGGAGACGCCGGGGCGTTCAGGCGTAGCCCCTTTTGCTGCGAGGTCCTGGTAGCGCGGAACGCTGCGGCCGATGTCGTAGACGATCGACTGCAATTCCTCCGGTGTGGCGTGCGGCGGCGCCTTGGCCAGCGCGTCGGAGAGGCCTTGCAGAGCGGCGCGTTCGACGTCGTCGGGCGTGCGGTAGGATTTCTTGGCGAGTTCAAAGTCGCGGTAATAGCGGACGGCATAGCCGGCGAGTTTATCCAGGAGCGGATACTTATCGGGCGTTGCATCTTCCATGTGGCGTCGGATATATCCCCACAGGACGTCCTTGTTTTCCGCGTTCGAAGCGGCGACGAGGTTGCGCAGCAGGGCGAATGAGATCGGACTCGATTGGGCGGGCGGCTCTCCGGAGTGGATGTGCCATACCGGATTGTCGAGTTGAGCCTTCGGGTCCTGATTGGGATAGGCTCCGAGAAACTGAAGGTAGTCGTCGACCGCGCGCGGAATAACGTCGAAATGCAGCTTCTTGGCAGACTTCGGCTTCTGAAACATGAAGAGTGCGAGGCTTTCGGGGGTGGCATAGGTCAGCCACTCGTCGATCGTGAGGCCATTACCCTTTGACTTGGAGATTTTCTCGCCCTTCTCGTCGAGGAAAAGCTCATAGACGAAATGTTCGGGAGGCCTTCCGCCCAAAACCTTGCAGATGCCGTCGTAGATGACGGTATTGGACATGTGGTCCTTGCCGTACATCTCAAAGTCGACCGCGAGCGCGGCCCAGCGGGCGCCGAAATCGGGTTTCCACTGCAGTTTGACATTGCCGCCCGTCACGGGGAGCGTGACGTCCTGGCCGTCTTCGTCGGTAAAGGTAATGGTTCCCGCCTTCGCGTTCACCTCTTTCATGGGCACATAGAGAACGCGACCGCTCTTGGGTGAGATCGGCAGAAAACAGCTATAGGTCGCCTGCCGCTCCTCGCCCAACGTGGGCAGCATGATGTCCATGATCTTCTGGTAGCGCTCGGCGGCGCGAAGCAGGATCTCATCGAAGCGCCCCGACGTGTAGTAATCGGTCGCGCTGGCGAACTCGTATTCGAAGCCGAAGGTGTCCAGAAAGCGGCGCAGCATCGCGTTGTTGTGGTGCCCGAAGCTTTCGTACTGACCGAACGGGTCGGGGACCCTGGTCAAAGGCCTGTGCAGGTGTTCGCGCAGCATGTCCTGGTTGGGAACATTGTCGGGAACTTTGCGCATGCCGTCCATATCGTCGGAGAAACAGAGCAGGCGCGTTTTCACCCGGCCGCCCGTCAAGGCCTCGAAGGCGCGCCGGACCATGCTGGTGCGCGCAACCTCGCCGAATGTTCCGATATGCGGCAGCCCCGAAGGTCCATAGCCGGTCTCGAAGAGGACGGTCTTGCCCATGCCGCCCTCGATCTTCGCGAGGCGGTCGACAATCCGGCGGGCCTCCTCGAAGGGCCACGCGCGGGCCTCGTTGACGACTGCGAGTTGAGCGGGCGTGGCGTGCATGGACATGTCGGAAAGGCTCCCGGCGCTTTGCCGGGTCTCCATCAGCAGGGGTGTGAAGGGATACGAAAGCGTGAGCCTCCGTCACAGGTCGCGCAAAGTAGGTGCGCCGCCGCGGCAGGTCAATTCTCGAC
>JBLMYE010000056.1:0-4304 GCA_050258115.1 Deltaproteobacteria bacterium
CACGGGACGGAACTCTTATGGACGGTTGAAACTCTTGCGCAACAGTCTCTTCTAGCACCAGAGGCAAACGGGTGATAACCGCCTTGCCCGCCGCACCCCGCGGCCTCTATGTCATCGGCCATGCTGTTCAGATCCCCCCTGGTACGCGGACGCCTGCTCCGGCGCTACAAACGTTTCCTCGCCGATGTGTTGCTCGACGATGGCCGCGAGATCACCGCCACCTGCCCCAACACCGGCGCCATGCTCGGCCTCTGCGATCCCGGACTGACTGTATGGCTATCTGAGAGCGCGAGTCCGACACGCAAGTACGTCCACACATGGGAACTCGTAGAGTTCGGCAGCGGCCGGTCACGTTCATTCGTCGGCATCAATACGGGCCATCCCAACGCAATCGTCGCAGAAGCCGTCGCGGGCGGCCTGATTCCGCCCTTGAACGGGTACGCCGGACTGCGCCGCGAAGTTAAATACGGCCAGTCGAGCCGCATCGATCTTCTCCTGGAGGACCCGGCGAAAGGCCTGGCCTACGTGGAGATCAAGAATGTCCACCTTCTCCGGGAAAAGGGTCTGGCGGAATTCCCCGACTGCAAGACCGAACGTGGCGTGAAGCATTTGGCCGAACTGACGGAAATGGTCCGCTCGGGTCACCGGGCGGTGATGATCTACCTGATCCAGCGCAGCGACGCCCAGCGCTTTCGCGCGGCATCTGACATCGACCCCCGTTACGCGGCGGCTCTCGCGGACGCCCGCGCCGCGGGCGTGGAAGCCTATGCCGTCACATGTCGCATCTCTCTGGACGCCATTAGCGTGGACAAGCTTCTACCGGCGGTCGAATGACGATCGGCCGTTGAGACCGTTCATCGGCCGCCGCACGCCGGCCGCCGAACCAGGAGGTTCCTATGAAAAGGTCCGATGCCGAATGGAAGGCCATCCTCACAGAGGAGCAATACCGCGTCCTGCGCGGACACGGCACCGAGCGTGCGGGTACGAGCCCCCTCAACAAGAACGACGCCCCCGGAACCTATCTCTGCGCCGGCTGCGGTGAGCCGCTTTTCACGTCCGAAACGAAGTTCGATAGCGGCACCGGATGGCCGAGCTTTTATCAGCCGATCGAAAACGCGGTTGCGTCGTCGACCGACTGGAGGCTGATCTACCCTCGCACGGAAATCCATTGCGCTACCTGCGGCGGCCACCTTGGGCACGTCTTCGACGACGGCCCTCGACCAACCGGCAAGCGGTACTGCATGAACGGCGTTGCGCTGAAGTTCGTGCCTCGGTGACGAGACGGGCGCCAGCGCGAACCGCGCGACCTGGGCGAGTCGCCACACGCCCAGGCTGTGGCGCCGGCGCACCTCGACGCGCCGCTCTGCAGCACATCCCCACCAAAAAAACGAAACATTTTCAACGGCTGAAAACAATCCACAGCCAAGTGAGCTGCTGGCGCTTCGCTCTGCCCTCCGTCACAATGCTTTCATCGGGCCAACTCGGAGTCGCGCGTTGTCCGGCGTTGCAAGTCGCTCTGACGCGCCGCGCCCGACGGCCGTGTCTGATGGTTCTCTTTCTCGCCGATACCTCCGGCGGTTTCAGTTTGAAGGCTTTGCCATGACGTCGAACGGGCTCGTACCGTTGATCCGATATCGAGATGTGGCCGCCGCGGTGGAGTGGCTGTCGCAGGCGTTCGGTTTCGAGAAGCGCAACGTCATCTCCGATCCCGACGGAAGCATTGCCTACGCCGAGTTGTCCTATGGACGCGGCGTCGTCATGCTGGGACCCGTCGGGCATTCGGTTCTCGACAGTCTGTTGAAACAGCCCGATGAGCTGGGCGGCATCGGCACGCAAAGCGTGTATGTCGCTGTCGACGACGTTGAAACGCACTTTAAACATGCGCGCAGCGCCGGTGCCAGCATCGTGCTGGAGTTCGGCAGCGAAGAGGCCGGAGATCGCGCCTACGCCGCCCGCGATCCCGAAGGACACATCTGGAATTTCGGTGCCTATTCGCCATGGCCCACCGCCGCGCCCGCGTTGCAGGCGGCCGCCGAACCGGCATTTTCCGGACGCCATACGCGCGGCCAGGCCTTTCTCGGCGGCGCCGTAGCGCTCCTTGCCGTTGCGTCGGTGGCAGGACTGGCGACACTCGATCCCCCGCGGCCCGAGCCTCGCTTCGCCGTTGCGCCAGTGCCAGTTGCACCGAGCCCCGTTGTCGATGACAGCGAGGCGGCCGCCTTAAAAGAAACGCTGGCGCGCGAGGCCCATGCCCGGCAGGAGGCCGCTCGGACCGCCGCCGCCGTACGTGAGGAACTCGCCAGGGAACGTGCCGGACGCGAAGCCGCCGAGGCCGCGCGCCGCGAACTGGAGCGCAAGCTCGCCGAGACGGCGCCGGCCGCAAGCCCACCACCCGCGCTGCAGCCAGCCGCTGCCGCGCCTGCAGAAGCGCCGCCGCCCACTATTGAGGCGACGACCGCCCCCGCAGCGCCGGAGCCGGTGCCAACCGAGACGGCAGCCAGCCCCGCCCCGGCCGCTCCTGCGGCAATCGCTGAGCCGCCGGCCACGACGGGCTCGCTCGGCGAACAGCCCCGCGATGCCGCCTTGCAGCCGACGGTCGCCGAGCCGGCCCCGCCCGTCACCGTGGCTCCGGCGACGCCGCAGCAGCCCGCCGCCGCGACGGCTGGGCAAGCCGCCGCCAAGTCCAAACCGGCAAAGCCCAAACCGCAGGCTCAGAAGAAGCCGCGTCCCGCCCCGGCGCAAAAGAAGAGCACCGGGAACGATCCCTTCTTCATGTACGACTGACACATCGCCCGGCGCCGGGCGGAGCGCTGAACCTTCAAGGCCCGCCCCGCCCCTTCCCGGGTCTATTCCGCCGCATGCCTGTGCGACGACAGCACCTGGTCCGCCAGCCTGCCGACCAACTCTGCCAGATGATCGAACCGGGTCCGGTAGGTGCCGACACCGGCGGTCGCCGATCTCAGTTCGACAATGAGATCCTCCATCTCCGACGCCGGCAGGTGCGCCGTCACCACGTCCCAGCCGGGCCAGCCTTCGCGCCCGTCGAAGCCGAGGATCTGGCCGCGCCGCGCGGAGATGATCGCATTGACGCGCGCGGTCGCCTCCGACGGAACCGCAATCTCCACCCAGTTGACGGGTTCGAGAAGCACCGGCTGGCACTTCGGCATTCCCTCGCTCATTGCAAGCCGCCCCGCCTGCCGGAACGCCATGTCTGAGCTGTCGACTGTGTGGTAGGAGCCGTCCGTCAACGTGACGGCAACGTCGACCACCGGAAAGCCGAGCGGTCCCGTTTTGAGGTAATCTTCGACGCCGATCTCTACCGACGGAATGTATTGCTTAGGCACGACACCGCCCGTGATCGTCTCAGCGAACTTGAAGCCCGATCCGCGCGGAAGCGGTTCGATGCGAATGACGACATCGCCGAACTGCCCATGCCCGCCCGACTGTTTCTTATGCCGCCCACGCACCTCCGCCGGCTTGCGGATGGTCTCCTTGTAGGGAACTTGCGGCTTGAGCCGCTCCACGGCGATCCCGTGCTTTCGTTGCAGCCGTTCGAACGCGACCCTCAGATGCATCTCGCCCTGCCCCTTGAGCAGCGTTTGATGCGTCTCCTGCGGCTGCTCGACGATCAGCGACGGATCTTCGTCGGTCAGCTTCGCCAGTGCGGCGGATAGCTTCACTTCGTCCTTGCGGTCTTTGAGCCCGATCGCAGACGAAAGCACCGGCTCCGGTGGCTGGGGAGCGCCGATCTGCATGCTGGGAGCCTTGTCGACCGCGAGGGTCTCCCCGGCGCGCACGCCTTCGAGCCGCCCGAGCGCGACCGTATCGCCGGCCCGCGCCGTACCCCGCTTGACCGTATCTTCCCCACGCATTGCAAAGATCCCGCCGACCCGTTCGCCGCGGCCGGCGGAGTTCGCAACCGTCGCGCCGTCGGCGATCTCGCCCGCAAGAACCCGCGCCAGAGACAGTTTGCCGCCATGGCCGGTATGATAGTTCTTCATCACATAGGCCGCGCTCTTCGCGCCCGCCGCTCCGAGCCGCCGGGCTGTCTCCTCGACGAAGGGAACCTCGTGCCTGAGCGCCTTGAGCAGCCGGAAGATCCCGTTGCCGTTCTCCGCACTGCCGATCAGCACCGGACAGATGAGCCCCTGCCTCAGGTCGGCGGCGAGATCGTTGAACACATGGTCGTTGGGCGGCTGCATGTCCGACAAGAGCTGTTCCATCAGCGCATCGTCATAGTCGGCCAGCTGTTCCAGCATGTGGAACCGGGCTTCCTTCTCACGCTCCGCGACGGCTGCCGGAAG
>JBLMYE010000057.1:0-2795 GCA_050258115.1 Deltaproteobacteria bacterium
CCAGCATGGTCGTCCGCTGCTCGACGTGCTGGTTAAGGCGGTCGCGCATCTCTATGAACGACTGGGAGGCCTGGCGTACTTCCCGCGCGCCGCGCGGGCGGAAGTCATCGGCAAAGGGACGTCCCTTGCCGAAGGCATCCGCGGCTTCCGCAAGGCGCAGGATGGGGCGGATCTGATTGCGCAGGAACAGGATCGCGACGGTGAGAAGAATGATCGACGTGCCGATCATCCACAGCAGGAAGATGTGGGAGTTGGAGGCATAGGTCTGGGTGCGGGTCGCTATGAAGCGTAGGATGGCGTCGTCGAGCTTGACGCGGATTTCGACGAGCCGGGCCTCGCCCAGCGTGTCGATCCAGAAGGGGCGGTTGATCTGCCGGGAAATTTCCTTGGAGAGCGCACGATCGAGCAGGTCGAAGAACGGCTTAGGCGCCGGTGCGGGAAGATCGCCCGGTGGCAGGATCTGCATGGTGAGATTGAGTTTATCCCGTGCCAACTCGATCAATCGTGTCCTGGCGGTCGCGTCCTTGTCGGCGTCATAGATTTCGATCAGGGCCGCAATGTCCCGTGCGGTGGCTTCCGACAGGCGCCGCGTGACCGACTGCCAGTGGCGTTCCATGAATACGAACGCGATCACGCCCTCCAGAACGACGATTGGCGTAATGATGATGAGAAGGGCGCGTGCAAAGAGGCCCTTGGGTAGCGCCTCGGCCAGACGGCCCGACAATGCAGCGGCAGTCTTCGTCGACGCCTCGCGCCAGGACGCAAAACGCGTCTTGAACTTTTCCGCCGGCGCGTCGAATCGGGCGACCATCGAGGGGAGCGATCCTTAATCGGTGTAGAGGATATAGCCTTTGCCGCGTACCGTCTGAAGATAGACTGGGTTCGACGGGTCGCTTTCAATCTTGCGGCGCAGACGATTGATCTGGACGTCGATCGCCCGTTCGCTGCCGGTGCTTTCATCGTTGGACAACTCGTGCCGCGGAATGGGCGTGCCCCGCCGCTGGGCGAACTGGCGCAGGAGATCGCGCTCGCGCTCGGTGAGCTTGATCGTCTCGTCGTCGCGCTTCAGCTCGCCGCGGGAAATGATGAAGACGTAAGGTCCCATGCGTACCTCGTCGACGGGAGCGTGCGGCCCCGGCTGGCCCCGGCGAAGAATGTTGCGCAGGCGGAGAAGCAACTCGCGGGGCTCGAACGGTTTTGTCACGTAGTCGTCGACGCCGATCTCCAGACCTGAGATGCGGTCCTCCGTCTCGGCGCGGGCGGTGAGGAGACAGACCGGGACGCGCGAGGACGATTTCAATTCCTGCGCGAGCGACAATCCGCTTTCGCCGGGCATCATCACATCGAGAAGGATGAGGTCGAACGCGAGCCCCCGCATGGCCGCGCGCGCGTTTGTCGTATCTCCCGCCGTAGTAACGCGAAAGCCGTTTTCGAACAGGTAGCGGCCGAGCAGATCGCGGATCTTCTGGTCGTCGTCGACGACCAGAATGTGCGGCGCGTCGTCGGGGAGCGGGTCGGTGCGCCGGGCGAGGTTATTGCTCATCGATCATCTGCCTTGCTTGGTGACGCCGGCCAGCGGCAAGCTACGCCCCGGTCCTCATGAACCGGCCTGACCGACGGGGGTCGCCCCGTGCTCCGGCCACTTGACGAGGTTCGCCACTTGATCGCGCTCATGCGGCTCGATCATGGCAAGCAGGAACCGGCGTGTCACTTCATCTGCACCGCTGCCCGCTTCGTCGAGGGCGGTCGCGATGCGCCGGACTTGAAGCTCGGTGAGCTTGTCCGTCAAGCGCACGCCACGCTGCGTAAGATAGAGGCGCCTCTCGCGAAGATCCTCGGGGCCCGGCTTCTGGGCTATGAAACCCTTCTCCCTGAGCTCCCTCAGCACGCGGGCGAGACTTTGCTTGGTGATTTTCAGAATCTCTAGCAGTTCGGCGACCTTGAGCCCGGGGTTGCGATGGACAAAATGCAGAACACGGTGATGGGCGCGACCGAAACCATACCTCTCGAGGATTGCGTCGGGGTCGCCGGTAAAGTTGCGGTAGGCGAAATAGAACAATTCCATGAAACTCACGAGCGCGGGGTCTACCGGCGTGGTCGGAGTTTCCAGTTTGTCATCCGCGAATATCGCCGGTGTGGACCGGCGCTGCCGGAGCTTGTCCGTATTTATGTCAGCCATGTTGACTTATTTGCAGCCGATCGATAGACGTGGCAAGTCATTTCGCGATCAGAATTGGCCGGGCGCCACGTGACGTGGACTGCCAGAAAACGATGCCCCCGTTCGAACGTCTCTTGATGCAAAGGACGATCTGCACGGAGCGGGTAGCCGTGGCAGGGCTCATGTTCGTGTCAGCGCGGGCCGAGAAATGAGGAATTGAGTTCGATGGCCGATTTGGTCCCTTATCACGACCGCGATGGTTTCATCTGGTTCGACGGCACTCTCGTTCCATGGCGCGAGGCGCAAGTGCACGTTCTTACCCACGCCTTGCACTACGCCAGCGCGGTCTTCGAGGGCGAGCGGTCTTACGGTGGGGAAATCTTCAAGCTTCGCGAGCATACCAACCGTCTCATCGAGAGCGGACGGATGCTCGACTTCGAAATCCCGTACTCGGCCGAGCAGATCGATCAGGCGTGCCGCGACACGCTTACTGCCAATAATCTGACCGACGGCTACATTCGTCCCATCGCATGGCGCGGAAGCGAGCAGATGGGCGTTTCAGCCCAAAAGAGCAAGATCCATCTCGCCGTCGCGGCCTGGAACTGGGGCTCCTACTTCGACATGGCAGAGCGCCTGC